>JBFYXI010000267.1:0-10495 GCA_041310635.1 Desulfuromonadaceae bacterium
GACGGCCAGAGCCGCGAAGAGTGGAAGGGCTTCGTCGAAACCAACAAGATTCTCGGCAGCCCCACGCCGATTCCGGTGGACGGCATCTGCGTGCGGGTCGGCGCCATGCGCTGCCACAGCCAGGCGCTGACCATCAAGCTGACCAGGGACGTGCCGGTCGGTGATCTCGAGCAGCTGATCGCCAACGACAACCAGTGGGTCAAGCTGATCCCCAACACCAAGGCCGACTCCCTTGCCCACTTGACCCCGGCGGCGGTCTCCGGGCTGCTCACCGTGCCGATCGGACGGGTGCGCAAGATGAAGATGGGGCCGCAGTACCTCTCGGCCTTCACCTGCGGCGACCAGCTGCTGTGGGGCGCCGCCGAGCCGCTGCGCCGCATGGTGCGGATCCTGGCGGAAAACCGGTGAGGAGTCAGGCGAGAGGGGTGAGGGGTGAGGAGTAAAAGCATAGATACACCAGATTCGAACCAGAAGCGAACGGGGGCCGCATGGCCCCCGTTCGCTTAGGCCCACACCCGCTGCCTCCATGACTTTACCCCTCACTCCTCACCCCTCGCGCCTCACCCATGCGGAGACCCCGCTGCACCGGGCCGACCCGCGCCTGAAGCTGCTGGTTTGCGGCGGCCTGGCGATCCTGGCCTTTGCCGCCGGCAGCTGGCCGCGACTGGCGGCCACCGCCGCGCTGCTGTTGCCGCTGGCGGCCGCGGCGGGCTGCGGTCCCGGCTGGCTGCTGCGCACGCTCTGGCCGCTGCGCTGGCTGTTGCTATTCACCCTGCTCCTGCACCTGCTGCTGTCACCGGGCCACACCCTGTTCGGCCTCGCCTGGCTCTCCCGGGATGGTCTGCTGCGCGGCCTGCTGATCTGCTCCCAACTCGGCGTGGCGGTCCTGGCCGCGTCCCTGCTGACTTTGACCACCCCCGCCGAGGTGACGGCCCGGGCCTGCGGCTGGCTGCTGGCACCCCTGCGCCGGCTCGGTTGCCCGGTGCGCCGGTGGGAAGAGCTGATGGCCCTGGTGCTGCGCTTCTTTCCGCTGCTGCGCGAGGAGCTGCGGGCCACGGCTCCCCCCGGCGGCGGCCGCTGGATCAGCCGCATCGTCACCTGGGAGGAGCGCCTGCTGCCCTTGTTCGATCGCCTGGTCGAACGGGCCGATACGCTGGCGCGGCGGGTGGCTGCCGGTGAAGAGCAACTGCTCCCCGCCGCCACGCTCCCCCCTCTCGGCCTCCGGGGAGGTGGCGATCTGCTGCTCCTGGCCGGCGGTGCCGGCACGCTGCTGCTCTACCTGCTCGCCGGGGGATGAATGCGCACCATCCTGCTGATTCTCGAATATGACGGCAGCCACTTCGCCGGCTGGCAGCTGCAGCCGAACGGGCGCAGCGTCCAGGAGGTGGTCGAGGGGGCGCTTGCCGAATTGCTGGGGGAGCCGGTGCGCGTTCATGCGGCCGGCCGCACCGATGCCGGTGTGCACGCCCGTGCCATGCCCGCCCACCTCACGACTTGCCGCGATCTGCCGCTGCGGGCCTTCCGCGACGGCCTCAACCGCTTGCTGCCGGCGGATGTCGCGGTGCGCGAGGCCTTTGAGGTGGCGGCGGACTTCCATGCCCGTTTCCAGGCGCAGGGCAAGTGGTACCGCTACACCGTCGACCGGCGCAGCGTCCGCTCGCCGCTGGACAGTCGATCCTCCTGGCAGGTGCGAGGAGCTCTCGACCTCGACGCCATGCGCACCGCCGCCGACCTGCTGGTCGGCGAGCACGACTTCGGCGCCTTCCGTTCCAGCGGCTGTACAGCCCGGACCACCGTGCGGCGGCTGGACGCCGTCGAACTGACCGAGTTGGGCGAACTCCTGTTCATCGATTTCCACGGCTCCGGTTTCCTGCGGAACATGGTGCGCATGCTGGTCGGCACCCTGGTCGATATCGGCAGGGGGAAGCGTCCCCCGGCCACCATCAGCCAGCTTCTGGACCGGCAGCCGGGCCTGCGCAGCGGTCCGACCGCGCCGCCGCAAGGGCTGTGCCTGATGGCTGTCCGCTATCCGGAGCCATTTCAAAAAAGCGTTTGATTACAACCGGTTAACGTCCGCTTGCGGGCGCACCGCGCGGTGTTTCTCCTTGACTGCCGCAGCCCGTTGGCATAAAGTCACCGATTAAATCTCCCCCGCCTTTTCCCCG
Organism: Desulfuromonadaceae bacterium; assembly: GCA_041310635.1. Lineage (GTDB taxonomy): Bacteria > Desulfobacterota > Desulfuromonadia > Desulfuromonadales > BM103 > VAUL01. Next base: position 2,166 of record JBFYXI010000267.1, read on the forward strand.
TACCGGAGGTGTCGACCATGCTGGATAAAGAACTTCGTGAAGGGCTGACATTCGACGATGTCCTGCTGCTCCCCGCCCATTCCACGATCCTGCCCAAGGAGACCGATCTTTCGACCTGCATCACTCCCAATATCCGCCTGAATATTCCGTTGCTGTCGGCGGCCATGGACACGGTCACCGAAGCGCGCACCGCCATCTGCATGGCGCGCGAGGGGGGGCTGGGGATCATTCACAAGAATATGACCATCGCCGAGCAGGCCTCGGAGGTTGACAAGGTCAAGAAGAGCGAGTCGGGGATGATCGTCGACCCGATTACCATGCGGCCGACCCAGAAGATTCGCGAGGCCCTCGAAAGCATGGAGAAGTACCGGATCTCCGGGGTGCCGATCACCAACGCCAAGGGGAAGCTGGTCGGGATTCTGACCAACCGCGACCTGCGTTTCGAAACCGATTTCGACCTGCCCATCTCGGCCCGCATGACCAAGCGCAACCTGGTGACCGTGCCGGTCGGCACCACCCTGGAGGAAGCCCGCGAGCATCTCAAGCACACCCGGGTCGAGAAGCTGCTAGTGGTCGACAACGACCGCTACCTCAAAGGGCTGATCACCATCAAGGACATCGAGAAGGTCAAGAAATACCCCAATGCCTGCAAGGACAACCTCGGCCGCCTGCGGGTCGGCGCGGCGGTCGGCCCCACCGAGGACATGGAGGAGCGGGCCGATGCCCTGCTCAAGGCCGGCGCCGACGTGATCGTCATCGACACCGCCCACGGCCACTCCCAGGGGGTGATCGACGGCGTCAGGCGGCTGCGCGCGGCCTTTCCGAACATCGAGCTGGTGGCCGGCAACATCGCTACCGCCGCTGCCGCCGAAGTGCTGATCAAGGCAGGTGCCAACGCGGTCAAGGTCGGCATCGGCCCCGGTTCGATCTGCACCACCCGGATCGTCGCCGGGGTCGGCGTGCCGCAGATTTCGGCGATTGCCGACGTCGCCCGCATCACCCGCAAGCACGGAGTGCCCCTGATTGCCGACGGCGGCATCAAGTATTCCGGAGAACTGCCCAAGGCGATCGCCGCCGGGGCCGACGTGATCATGATCGGCTCGCTCTTTGCCGGCACCGACGAGTCGCCGGGGGAGACGATCCTCTACCAGGGGCGCACCTACAAGAGCTACCGGGGCATGGGCAGCCTCGGCGCCATGAAGCAGGGGAGCAAGGATCGCTATTTCCAGGGGGACGTGGAGAGCGAAATCAAGCTGGTTCCCGAGGGGATCGAAGGCCGGGTGCCCTACCGCGGGCCGTTGTCCTCGACGATCCATCAGCTGATGGGCGGTCTGCGCTCGGGGATGGGCTACACCGGCTGCCGCACCCTCAGGGAGCTGCAGGAAAAAGCCACCTTCCTGCGCATCACCAACGCCGGCCTGCGCGAATCCCACGTGCACGACGTGGCCATCACCCACGAAGCACCGAACTACCGGATCGAGCGCAACAACAATTAACGGTGAGGAGTGAGGAATGAGGAGTGAAATACGCCTCTCTCCTTAAGCCTCACTCCTCACGGAATCACCTCATGCACGACATCCACTCCGAAAAGATCCTGATTCTCGACTTCGGCTCGCAATACACCCAGCTGATCGCCCGGCGGGTGCGCGAGGCCCACGTCTACTGTGAGCTGCACCCCTTCGACATGAGCCTGGCGGCGATCCGCGCCTTCGCGCCGCGGGGGATCATCCTCTCCGGCGGGCCGAAATCGGTGTACGACCAGGGGGCGCCGGCGGTGGCCGAGGAGCTGTTCGAACTCGGCGTGCCGGTGCTGGGGATCTGCTACGGCATGCAGCTGATGAGCCGCCACTTCGGCGGCCAGGTGGTGCCCGCCGGCAAGCGCGAGTTCGGCCACGCCGACCTGCTCGCCCGGAATGCGCCGGGGCCGCTCTTCGACGGCTTCTTCATCGAGGGGCACAGCCCGGTATGGATGAGCCACGGCGACCACGTCGCCGTGGTCCCCCCCGGCTTCCAGGTGGTCGCCGCCACCGCCAACGCGCCGGTCTGCGCCATCCAGGATGTTGGCCGCAGCCTCTACGGCGTGCAGTTCCACCCCGAAGTCAATCACACCCCGCGCGGCGAGCTGCTGCTCGACACCTTCGTGCGCAAGATCTGCCGCTGTACCGGGCAATGGACGCCGGGGCACATCATCGACGACGCGGTGGCCCGCATCCGCGAGCAGGTCGGCAGCGAGCAGGTGATCCTCGGCCTCTCCGGCGGGGTCGATTCCTCGGTGGCGGCGGCGCTGATCCACCGTGCCATCGGCGACCAGCTGGTCTGCGTGTTCGTCGACAACGGCCTGCTGCGCCTCGGCGAGGGGGACCAGGTGATGGCCACCTTCGCCGAGAATCTCGGCGTCAAGGTGCTGCGCGTCGATGCCGAAGCGCGTTTCCTCGGCAAGCTCTCCGGCGTGACCGACCCGGAGCAGAAGCGCAAGATCATCGGCAACCTCTTCGTGGAGATTTTCGAGGAGGCGTCGAAATTACTGGTCAACGCCAACTGGCTGGCCCAGGGGACGATCTACCCGGACGTCATCGAGTCGGCCGGCGCCAAGACCGGCAAGGCCCACAACATCAAGAGCCACCACAACGTCGGCGGCCTGCCGGAGCACATGCAGCTCATGCTCCTGGAGCCGCTGCGCGAGCTGTTCAAGGACGAGGTGCGGGCCATCGGCGAGGAGCTGGGGCTGCCCCACCGCATGGTCTGGCGCCACCCCTTCCCGGGGCCGGGGCTGGGGGTGCGCATTCTCGGCGAGGTGAACAAGGAGTACTGCGACATCCTGCGCCACGCCGACGCCATCTACATCGACGAGCTCTACCGGAGCGGCCACTACGACAGGATCAGCCAGGCCTTCGCGGTGTTCCTGCCGGTGAAGAGCGTCGGCGTCATGGGGGACGGCCGCACCTACGAGTACGTGATCGCCCTGCGCGCCGTGGAAACCCGCGACTTCATGACCGCCGGCTGGTACCCGCTCCCCTACGAGGACCTGGCGCGGATTTCCAGCCGCATCATCAACGAGGTGCGCGGTGTCAACCGGGTGGTGTATGATATTTCCAGCAAGCCTCCGGCGACCATCGAGTGGGAGTGAATTTGCCAGATTAATCTGGTGTTTTGCTGGACATATCCAGTAAATCATTCAATTGGAAGCGCCAAAGGGGACAGAATTGAATTCTGTCCCCTTTGGCATCAGCCGCGAATTCAAATTGACGGGTAGCACGTGTTCGGATAGTCTTTAAAATATACGGACATACCTGTGGAGGGTACCATGAAACGGATTTCCAGTAAGGTCAGCGAGACGCGAGAGTTGACCGACAAAGAATTGAATGAAATCAGTCGTGTGTTTGGCAAAGGAGTTCGCTCGCAGACGATGGTTGTCTCAGACATCATTCAGGCAAATCTCAAGGCCGAATTTGCCGCCCGACGCAAGCAGGCCGCCATGCTGCTCAAGTCGAAGAAAACCGTTGCGGCCTAGACTGATCATCATAGCCGGTCCCAACGGCTCCGGAAAAACCACCTTCACGCCGCTGATGCTCCAACATGACTGGGCGGAAGGTTGCCTGTTCATCAATCCCGACGAAATAGCGAACAACGAATTTGGCGACTGGAACTCCCCGGGTGCCGTCCTGAAAGCGGTCGTGCGTGCCCAGGAACTGCGCGAAGACGGCTTGAGGTCAGGACAGAGCATGTTGCTTGAATCGGTTTTTTCCGCCCCGGACAAGCTGGACTTTATTCGCCGGGCCAAGAAGGCCGGATTTTTCATCCGCTTCTTCTTCATCGGGACCGACAGCCCAGAGATAAACGCCTCGCGCGTTGTCAGGCGGGTGCTTTCTGGCGGACACGAAGTGCCGATTGCCAAGATCATCTCCCGTTTCTCCAAGTCGATTGCCAATGCATCCGTGGCCATGCTGATTGCGGATCGCGGCTATGTTTACGACAACTCCATCACGGACAAAAATCCAAGACTGTTGTTCCAGGTACGGGATGGGGCGGTGTTCAAGGAGTATGCTGATTTGAAGCATCATGGCTGGGCTCGGATGATGTGTGCGGAGGTCAGGTCTTTGGCGGGTTGAAGGGCCGGTCCCGTCTGGCCGGACGGGTGACTTTTCTTCTCCGGCCAAGATACCCTTCAAGTCGCGGGTCCGGTTGCCCCGCACCCCGCCCAGAATTTGCTCGGCCAAATTTTGGATCAAAGGGCGTTTCGCCTGCGGCAGGTGTTTGCGCACTTTTCCGCCGTAAAAAGTGCGGCGCCGTCCGGGGGCGAGACCCCGGGGTCCACAAGCCAACCGGATGACGACTTGTCCAGTCCGATTCCTCTTGTAGAATCGACCCCCTCGCGTTATTTCTCTTAAAATTGTTTTAGGCTGATCTCTTGAGGGGAAGATGCCGGCAAGCGCGGACTGATAGCGACCATCTTGGCCATTGAGTAGATTGGGTGGTTAGAAATAAGCGGGATGTTCCTGATTTTTTCCCGTGTCTCAGCGTCTCAGCGTCAATAGCCCTTGGAAGGTGATCCCATGTTCTTCGCCGACACCCTCTACGGCAGCTTCGAGCTGGCGGTCTTCGTCAAGCTGCTGCTGGCCGCCGTTGCCGGCGGCACGGTCGGTCTCGAGCGCGAGAAGCACGGCCGGCCGGCCGGGCTGCGCACCCACCTGCTGGTGGCTCTCGGCGCCTGCCTGATGATGATCGTGTCCGAAGCCTTCCAGCTCAAGTACGCGGCCTTCGACGTGAACTCGGCGGTGCGTCTCGACCCGGGGCGCACCGCGGCACAGATCGTCACCGGCATCGGCTTCCTCGGCGCCGGGGTGATCATCAAGGAGGGGATCAGCGTGCGCGGCCTGACCACCGCCGCCAGCCTCTGGCTGGTGGCCGGTCTGGGGATGGCCTTCGGCATGGGGCTGTTTCTCCCCGGAGCGATGGCCACGGTGCTGGCGCTGCTCAGCCTGATCTTCCTGAAGAAGCTCGAGCCGATCATCAACAAGGACCGCTACCTCGACATCGCGGTCACCGCCAGCAACCGTCCCGGCCTGCAGGACGAGCTGGAGCGGCTGTTTGTCGAGCGCCGGCTGCGCATCACCGATGTTCGTTCCCACGTCGACCTGCAGCATGGCGAGGTGACCTTCGAGTACATCCTCACCCAGCACCAACGGCGCATGGGGCGCGAACTGAGCCAGTTCATCGCGGCCCTCGACGGCGTGCGCAAGATCCGCTATCACTGACCACCCGCCCTTGTACCAAGCCGTGGCGCGCCCGGAGGGAATCATGTCCGACCAGCAGACCACCCTGCACGACCTCAAGCTGCGCATGGCCGAGTTCGTGCGCGCCCGTGACTGGGAGCAGTTCCATACCCCGAAAAACCTCTCCATGTCGATTGCCATCGAGGCGGCCGAACTGATGGAACATTTCCAGTGGCTGACCGTCGAACAGTCGCGCAACCTCGCCCCGGAGGCTCTCGATGATATCGGCGAAGAGCTGGCCGACATCGTCATTTACGCCCTGTCGCTGAGCAACTTTCTCAACCTGGACCTGGCCGACACGGTGCTGAGCAAAATGGCCAAGAACGAGCGCAAGTATCCGGCCGAGCAGGTCCGGGGCAAGTCCCACAAGTATACCTATTACCGGGATAAGGCGGTGAGGAGTGAGGAGTGAGCAGTGTCTTTGGTGTCCGGCGGCGGCCATGAGCCTCTGGCCATGAGCGGCCGCCGCGCGCCGGGGAAGCCCGCCAGGAAGTACAGCCAGGCCACCCGCCTGCACGACGTGATCCGCCTGCTCGAGGCACGCTACGGGGCGACCGTCGATGACCTCGCCGAGGAGTGCGCCGTCACCCGCCGCACCGTCTATCGCGATCTCGCCGCCATCGCGGAGGCCGGCTATCCGCTGGTTCCCGAACGGCAGGGCGACGGTCGGGTGGTCTACCGCTTCCTCACCGGTTTCAAGCACCTGCCGCCGATCACCTTCTCCCTGCAGGAATTGATGACCCTCTCCCTGTGCCGCGGCCAGCTCGGCTTTCTGCAGGGAACGCCGTTCCAGGAGGATCTCGACGCGATTTTCGGGCGGATTCGCTCCAGCCTGCCGCCGCGCAGCGTGGCGCACCTCGAGCGCATCGCCGAAGTCATGGCGCCGCGCTTCCAGGGGGTGCACGACTACCGTTCCCAGCACGATCTCCTCGCCCTCCTGCGCGAGGCCCTGCTCTTCCAGTACCGGGTCCGGCTGAGCTACACGCCGGCCCGGCGCGCGCCGGAAACCTACCTGTTCGACCCCTACACCCTGCTTTTCACCCAAGGGGCGCTGTACCTCGGCGGCTACGCCCACAACCGCCAGGCGCTGCGCCTGTTCCTGGTCGATCGCGTGCAGGGGGTGGAGTTGACCCGGGAACGCTTCGAGGTGCCCGAGGATTTTTCCCCGGAGCAGTTGACCGCCGGCGCCTTCGGCCTGGTCAGCGAACCGCCCATGCCGATCCGGGTGCGGTTCGCCGCCGAAGTCGCGCACCTGGTCGGCGAACGGCTGTGGCACCCCAGCCAGCGGCGCGAATGCCATGCCGACGGCAGCGTGACCCTGCTTCTTGAGGCCGGCGGCCGCACCGAGATCCTGGCCTGGCTGTACGGCTTCCTGCCGCATGTCGAAGTGCTGGCCCCGGCGGAATTGCGCCGCGACTTCATCGCCGGGCTGCGCGCCGGCCTGGCGCGGCACGCCCCGGAGTGACTCGCTCCCGCCAAAATGCCGCCGCCCGGCCGCATGCAGCGGCCGGGCGGTCAATCGTTGCGGTACGGCGCGTCGCTATTTCTTCTTGACCGGGCGCCCTTCGAGCACCCACTGCTGGATGCCACCTTCGACGACCTTCACATCCTTGTAGCCTTTGGCGGCCAGAAAGCGCGCTGCCGTCGACCCGCGCTGCCCCTTCAGGCACATGATGACAATCTCCTTGCCTTTGGGAATGCTCTTGTACTGCTGGTCGAGCACGAGCAGCGGAATGTGCATGCGCTTTGGGTTGTCGACCCAGAACTTGTCGGCATCCTCGGAGGCGTTGATGTCGACCAGGACCATGTCGTCGCTCTTCAGCTTGGCGGCCAGCTGCTCGGTGCTGATCATCGGGACCTTCACCTCCTGCAGCTTCTCGGTGGCGGCGGTCGGGTAGCCGGCGACCTTCCAGGCGGGGAGTCCGCCGCGGTAGGCATAGAGGTTGGTGTAGCCGAGGTCGGAGGCGTCTTCGGCGGCGCGCCAGGAGTACACGCACTTTTCGCCCAGGCAGTAGAAGATGATCGGCTTGCTCTTGTCGGCGGGGAGACCCTGCTTGAGGCGTTCGATGGGGATGTTTACCGACCCGGCAATGTGCTCGTCGGCAAACTCGATCGGCGTCAGCGGGTTGACCACCAGCACGCCGCCGGCATCCATCATGGCCTTGACCCCCTTGGTGTCGATTTCCTGGTATTTGGCGGCGTGAGCGGCGAGGGGGAGCCCCAGCAGCAGCAGGGCAAGGAGCGTGACGAGTTGCCTGGCAGTCTTCATGTGTCTCCTCCGCAAGGGGTGGGAATGTCGGGTGAAGCTGACCTTAACCGCCTCTTATAGGGAAGTTTAGTTAAAAAGTCCACACTATTCGATGGTTGCCCCAGGGCCCCGGGAAAGCGCAGTGATGCCGGCAGGTTGGGAGAGCCGCCGGATTGCGGCCATCAGCTGCATTGCATTTTGCAGCCCCCTGGGTTAAATAGAGGCGTCACACGCCGCTCCGGAGTCGCCATGCGCACCATCGTCCTCGCCTCGACCAGCCCCTACCGCCTGCAGCTGCTGCGCCAGCTCGGGCTGAACTTCAGCGTGGCCGCGCCGCTCTTCCAGGAGCAGCTCGACCAGGGGGTCTCGCCGGAGCTGCTGGTGCGCCACCAGGCGCTGCACAAGGCCAAGAGCCTGGCGGGGCGCTACCCCGACGCCCTGATCATCGGTGCCGATCAGGTCTTCGTCGATGCCCGCCACCGGGTGATCGGCAAGCCGGGGAGTGCCGAGCAGGCCGTGGCGCAGCTGCTGGAGATGCAGGGGCGCACCCATACCTTCTACACCGGCCTGGCGGTCTTCGACAGCGCCAGCGGGGCCTACCAGGCCACCTGCGAAACCTTTGCCGTCACCCTGCGGCCCCTCGCCGAGGAGCAGGTGCGCCGCTACGTGGCGCGCGACAATCCGGTCGACTGCGCCGGGGCCTTCAAGATCGAAGGGCTGGGGATCGCCCTGATGGAACAGCTGGAGGGGCGCGATTACACCGCGCTCATCGGCCTGCCGCTGATTCGCCTGGTGGAGTTTCTGCAGCA
>JBFYXI010000199.1:0-8706 GCA_041310635.1 Desulfuromonadaceae bacterium
CCATGTAAATCAGGTCGGGGCGCTCCCGGCCCGCCGCATCGACTGCCTCCTGTCCACTTTCGGCAAACAGCAGGGTAACCGGAGTACGCCGGAAATAGTCGCGCATGACATCCCGAAAAAATGCGACATCATCGACCAGCAAAACTTTTTTTGGCTGAGTGCCTCCAGACATTACCCCTAACTCCTCGTGGCATGCGACGACAGGCGGGACTGGCTCGCGCCGGTCGGTTCAATCAGGGCGCAGCCAGATGCTCGCGCAACCTGGCGACCTTGCTTTCGATTGCAGCGGTAAAAAGTTCTTCGCCAAGCATGTAGACCAGCTGCCCGATCATCAGGTAGACGTCGGCCAGCTCTTCGGCCACCGCGGTCACATCCGCACGTCCGCGGCGCAGATGCTTGAGAACAGCAATCAGCTCGGCACACTCCTCGACGGCCTGGTCGTACTGTGCCTCCTCACCCCATTTTTGCAGAGTTTCTTCATATAGATCAGCATAGTTCATCAAGTTCTTCATGTGTATTCCCAACTCAGGCACGCCTGCCGCCCGCTACTCGGGGTGCTCTTCGATCCGTACGAACAGACTTTTGCCGCAAATCGCTTCGAGTTGGTCGATCTCGACCAGGGCGGTACACACATCGCGCTCCATGGCGGCATGCGTCATGAGCACGATCGGCACGGCAGCCGCCTCATGACGATGGGGCTGGAGCATCGATTCTATGCTGATGCGATGTCGGCCGAGCACGCCGGCGATCTGGGCCAGCACCCCCGGCTGATCCTTGACGAAAACCCGCAGGTAGTAGGAACTGACCAGCGTCTCCATCGATTTGACCGAGAGCCTCGCCATCTCCCCCTGTGGGCAGCCCATGGCCGGGGTACGCACCCCAACCCCGGCCCGGAGATTGCGCACAATCGCCATGATATCGCCCATTACCGCGCTGGCCGTGGCCTCCATCCCTGCTCCGTAGCCGAGCAGCATCACCGGGCCGACGAAGTCCCCGACCAGGCGGACGGCGTTGAAGACGCCATCGACCTCGGCCAGAGGATGGTCATGGGGGAGCATGGTGGGATGGACCCGGGCCTCGATCTGACCATCGACGCATTTGCCGATGGCCAGCAGTTTGAACGTATACCCGAATTCACGAGCAAACTCGATGTCCAGGGCGGTGATGCGGGTGATGCCCTCGCGGTAGATGCTGTCGAATGCCACGCTGGTGCCGAAGCACAGGCTGCACAGCAGCGCCAGTTTATGGGCCGTGTCGATCCCTTCGACGTCAAAGGTCGGGTCAGCCTCCGCATAGCCCTTGGCCTGGGCGTCAGCCAGAACCGTGGCAAAATCCTCCCGGTTCTCGGTCATCCGGGTCAGAATGTAATTGCAGGTGCCGTTGAGAATGGCGAAGACGCTTTGAAAACGGTTGGCGCAGAGATTTTCCTTGATGGCGCTGATGATCGGGATGCCACCACCGACGGCTGCTTCGAACATGACATTCACGCCGGCCTGCTCTGCTGCCGAGAAAATTTCATCGCCATGCAGAGCCAGCAGCGCCTTGTTGGCGGTGACCACATGCTTGCCGTTGGCAATCGCCCGCAGTACCAGGGAGCGCGCCGGTTCGTACCCGCCGATCAGTTCAATGACAATGCTGATTTCAGGATCATCGAGTATCGCCGCGGCAGAGGTCGTAAGCAATGACGGATCGACCTGTACCGGGCGAGGGGTGGTGATGTCGAGGTCGGCGATACGCACCAGTTCCACCGGAACACCGAGGCGTCGGGACATCAGTGTGGCATTGCACTGGAACGCCTTGACCACGCCAGACCCGACCGTGCCGAATCCGAGCAGTCCAACCTTGATAGGCTCCATATCAACTCCTCAACAACAAAAATGAGAGACAGGCAAAACCCGGGAGATTTTCAACGTAATCGCGCAACTCGTGAGAGCCGGCAGAGGGCCGGCCGGCTATAGTTCTGCAGGGCAGCCCTAACCATCTGCTCCAATTTGACTGCATCAACAGTCGTTCCCGGCGGGAGACACAAGGCCACTTCGCCCGCCCCGGCCTGCTCGGCAACCCGCAGCAGACGGTCGATCACGGCCTGATAGCGACCAGGTTCAAGGGCCTGCCAGCGCCCGCCACCGACCAGTATCAGGTGAGGCGCGGCGAACTTAGCATTGGTCTGCATACCGAAACATTCGCCGTCCTTGCCGGAGACCTCGGCGTCCAGGATCAGCTGCGTGACGGCGCCATCCAGCCTCCAGTCGACAACCGCCGCCGGGCCATCCAGCGGACGCTGGTCGGTAAACAATGGCACCAGCAAAATTTCCCCCGGCAGCTGGTCGGCTGGCAGGTCGACAACTTCCAGCCTGGTCACGGCCGCGCTTGCCTGGCCAGTTGATCGAGAATACCGTTGATGAAAGCCGGCGTTTCCTTGGTGCCGAAACGCTTGCCGATTTCGATTGCCTCATTGATAACCACGTTGGCGGGAACGTCGGGGGAACAGAGCAGTTCAAAGGCCGCCAGCCGCAACAGGGCCAGATCCACCCGGGCCATCCGATCCAGCGCCCAGTTGCTGGAGTGCGCCTCAATCAGCCGGTCTATGCGCTCGAGCTGCTCGGCAACCCCGCTCACCAGTTGCTCGGCAAAGAGGCGCACCGCAGGAGCGGGGACCTCCGTCTGCGCCTCGTCAGCATCGACGAACAGATCGTCGCTAGAGCGAAAGTTGCGCCAGAAGTCGGCGAAGACCACTTCCAGCGAACCGCCTTCGTGATCCGGCAGACTATAGAGAATCTTCAGCGCCAGTTCGCGGCCCTGGCGGCGCACTCCTTTCGCCATCGGCTCAGATCGACTTGTAGAGGTTGGTCATCTCGATAGCCGCCATGGCGGCGTCGAATCCCTTGTTGCCGGCCTTGCTGCCGGCACGCTCGATCGCCTGTTCAAGCGTGTCGGTAGTCAGAACTCCGAAAGTAACGGGGATGCCGGCCGCCAGAGACACCGTCGCAATCCCTTTGGAGACTTCGGCGCTGACGTAATCGAAGTGCGGCGTGGCCCCACGGATCACCGCCCCCAGGCAAACCAAGGCATCATAGCGCCCGGTTTCGGCCAATTTCTTGGCGGCCAGCGGGATTTCAAAGGCGCCCGGCACGCGCACCACCACCAGATGCTCCCGTTCGGCGCCATGGCGCAGCAGGGCATCGAGCGCCCCTTCGACCAGGCGTTCCCCAATGAAACTGTTGAAGCGGCTGACCACGATGCCGACCTTGAGCCCCTTGGCATCCAGACGACCTTCGATGACTTTCGGCATGATTTCTCTCCTTGGCGACGCCCCGCAGAGAACGGGCCTCACAGGTTTTCAAGCAGGTGTCCGAGTTTTTCCTGTTTGGTTTTGAGGTACCTGAGATTTGTTTCGGTCGCCGGCATCTCGATGGGCAGCCGCTCGACGATTTCCAGCCCGTACCCTTCCAGGCCGATGATCTTGCGCGGATTGTTGGTGAGCAGTCTGATCTTGCGCACCCCCAGTTCGCTGAGAATCTGCGCACCGATGCCGTAATCGCGCAAGTCTGCCTGGAACCCAAGGGCCTCATTGGCTTCCACCGTGTCGTGCCCCTGATCCTGCAGGCTATAGGCCCGCAGCTTGTTGATCAGGCCGATGCCCCGCCCCTCCTGGCGCATATACAGGACGATGCCGCTGCCATGCTCGGCAATCGTGCGCATGGCGGCATGCAGTTGGTCGCCACAGTCACAGCGTTGGGAGCCGAATACGTCCCCGGTCAGGCATTCGGAATGGACCCGCACCAGTACCGGGCTGGTGGGCTCGGTCGAGCCCATGACCAAGGCCACGTGCTGGGCCTGGTCGACTTCGTTTTCGTAGACAATGGCGAGAAACTCTCCAAAGGCGGTTGGCAGCCGGGTCTCCGCCGCACGCTTCACCAGCAGTTCGGTGCGCATGCGGTAGGCGACCAGGTCAGCGATGGTGACGATCAGCAGATCGTGTCGCGCAGCGAACTCCCGCAGTTGCGGCAGGCGTGCCATGGTGCCATCATCGTTCATGATCTCGCAGATCACGCCGGCCGGCTTGAGCCCGGCCAGTCGCGCCAGGTCGACCGACCCCTCGGTTTGACCGGCGCGCACCAGCACGCCGCCCTTGCGAGCCCGCAAGGGGAAGACATGACCGGGTCGGGCCAGGTCGCGGGAGGTGGAGTCTTCGGCAATCGCCACCTGGATGGTGTGGGCGCGGTCGGCTGCGGAAATTCCGGTGGTCACCCCGCGGCGCGCCTCAATTGAAACGGTGAAGGCCGTGCCGAAGGAAGAGCTGTTTTCGCGGACCATCAGCGGCAGGTCCAGTTCGTCGGCGCGCTCCTCGGTCAGGGACAGACAGATCAGGCCACGGCCTTCACGGGCCATGAAATTGATCGCCGCGGCGCTGACCTTTTCTGCTGCGAGGCAAAGATCGCCCTCGTTTTCACGGTCTTCATCATCGACCAGAACCACCATGCGTCCCTGGCGAATCTGTTCAAGGGCTTCTTCAATGCGGGTTAGCGGCATAACTGCTCCAAGGTTGACAAGTCTTTATAAATTCTCACAGAAAACCGGATTTGGCAAGCAGGTCGAGGGTGACCCCGGAAGGATGGTCGGGATTGGCGCCGGCACCGAGCAGGCGCGCGACATACTTGCCGATCAGGTCGGTTTCGATATTGACCAGATCGCCTGCCTGCCTGCCGGCCAGGTTGGTCTGGTCAAGCGTGTGGGGAATGACCATCACGGTGAAACGATCCGCCGCCACCTCGTTGACGGTCAGACTGATGCCGTCGATCGCCACCGACCCTTTGGGAACCATCTGCTTCGCCATACCGGGATCAAGCTGGAAAGCGAACTGCCAGGCGTTGCCCTGCCGGGTGCGCTCGCTGATGCGGGCCAGACCATCGACATGCCCGGTGACCAGGTGGCCACCGAGACGGTCGGAAAGCCGCAAGGCCCGCTCGAGATTGACGCGCGCGCCCCGATGCAGGGTGTCGAAGGTGGTGCATTGAAAAGTTTCCGGCGAAACGTCGGCCGTGAACCGGCCAGGGTCGCAGCTGGCAACGGTCAGACAGACGCCGTTGACGGCGATACTCTCGCCGAGCCGCAGTTCTTTGGTCGGCAGCGCCGTAGCAACCATGACGCGAGCAGCATCCTGACCGCGGTGGACTTCGAGCAGCGTGCCGAGGTCTTCGATCAATCCGGTGAACATCGTGCCAAGTCCCCTTCCAGCAGCAAGTCCTCGTCGATCCGGGTGACACGCAGATCCACCAGCCGCAGCGCCTCGCCAAGCCGCACGGCGCCAGCCCCGGAAAACAGCGGCTGGCCGTCGCTACCGCCGAACAGCAGCGGTGCGACGAACAACATCAGGCGATCGACCAGCCCGGCCCGCAGCAACGCGCCGTTGAGAGCGCCGCCACCTTCCACCATCAGGGTCTGCAGGCCGCGCGCACCGAGCTGGTCCATGACGACACCGAGGTCGAGATGCCCCCCCCGCCGCGGCACGGCGACAATTTCCACCCCCTGGCGAACAAAAGGCGCAAGTTGCCCGGCCAGGACATCCTCCGCCGTAACCAGCAGCCGGCGCCCTTCGGCCTCCGCATGGTAGACCAAGGCTCCCGGGGCGGTGCGCAGTTGGCCGTCGAGGACGATCCGCGCCGGGTTCCTGCCGTGCTCCAGCAGACGGGTGGTCAACCGGGGGTTGTCCGCCAGCACCGTGCCGGCCCCGGTCAGGATGCCGTCGACCCGATCGCGCCAGCGGTGGACCAGTTCGCGGCTGGCAGTCCCGGAAATCCAGCGGGATTCCCCCGCGGCCGTTGCCAGTTGGGCATCGATGGTCATGGCCGCCTTGAGAATGACGAAGGGCCGACCGGTGGTGACGTGCTTGGCAAAGGGAGCGATCAGGCGCCGGCACTCATCGGCCAGCGGAGCGGCAGCGATTTCCAGGCCGGCAGCCCGCAGTCGCTCCAGCCCCTGCCCGGACACGCGCGGATTGGGATCGACCGCGCCGTAGTAAACCCGCCGCACACCGGCGGCAATCAACGCCTCGGTACATGGCCCGGTGCGGCCCTGGTGGCAGCAGGGTTCGAGGGTGACGTAGAGATCGGCGCCGCGGGCCAGTTTTCCAGCAGCGTTCAGGGCGAAAATTTCGGCATGCGCCGCGCCAGCCGACGGATGGTAACCTTCGCCGACGATCTGCCCGTCACGGACCAACACGGCGCCTACAGGAGGATTCGGGGTCGTTCGCCCCTCGCCACGGCGGGCCAGTTCGATCGCCCTGGCCATGTAGCGCTCGACGGAGGAAGATGCTGGGGAAGCGGCACTCATATCCAGCGCATCATGCTTGAGGACTGAGGTCAGCCCTTGACTGTTCCGCGCGCCAGAATCTCGGTCAGCTCCGACATGAACTCGTTGATGTCGCGAAATTCGCGGTACACCGAGGCGAAGCGCACATAGGCGACCTGGTCGATCTCGTGCAGCGCCGCCATGACTAATTCACCGATGCGCGCCGAAGGAATTTCCTTCTCGCCACTTTCCTGAAGTGACTGCTCGAAGCGATCGACAAACTGCTCGATGGCGGCGATTGAAACCGGGCGCTTCTCGCAGGCGCGCTGCATCCCGGCCACGATCTTCTGACGGTCGAAGGCTTCCCGGCGGCCATCTTTCTTGACCACCAGCGGCAGCATCTCTTCGACCCGTTCGTAGGTCGTGAAGCGCTTGCCGCATTGTTCGCATTCGCGGCGCCGGCGGATGTTGTTGCCTTCCCGGCCGAGGCGGGAATCGACCACGCGGGTGTCGCTATGGCTGCAGAACGGACAGTTCATCGTTAACCTCCCACCGGCGACAGGGTCAAATCCGCGAAGGCGGCGACCATGATCCCGGCCTCGCGCAACATGTCCATGGAGAGCGTATCAGGGTAGCCGTCAAGATAGATGACCGCGCGGACCCCGGCATTGATCAGCATTTTCGTGCAGATGATGCATGGCGAATTGGTGCAATAAAGGGTCGATCCGGAGATATTCACGCCATGGCGAGCCGCCTGGATGATGGCGTTCTGTTCGGCGTGCAGGCCGCGGCAGAGCTCGTGGCGCTCACCGGAAGGAACCTTGAGCTGCTCGCGCAGACAGCCGGTCTCCGCACAATGGGCGATCCCGCTGGGGGTGCCATTGTAGCCGGTGGCCAGAATGTTCTTCTCCTTGACCATGACTGCTCCGACCTGACGGCGCAGACAGGTGGAGCGCCGCGCCACCAGCCGGGCGATGTCCATGAAGTATTCGTCCCAGGAAGGGCGCTCCATAACCATGCTCGCTTCATCCGCCACGGCTGGCCGCCGGACCCGCTGATCCGGTTCTGACAGCGGCAGCACCGGGCCGGTCAGACCAGATGATGGGCGTAAAGCGGGAAGTGCGTGCAGAGTTCGCGCACTTCACCGCGGATCTTGGCAAGTTCGGCATGGTTGCCGACATTTTGCAGAGCCCGGTCGACCCACGCGGCAACCTGCAGCATTTCGGCTTCCCGGAAGCCCCGGGTGGTCGTGGCCGGGGTGCCGATGCGGATGCCGCTGGTCACAAACGGCGAGCGGGTATCGAAGGGCACGGCATTCTTGTTGACGGTAATCCCGGCATGCTCAAGGGTTTCCTCGGCCAGCTTGCCGGTCAGTTCGCTGCCGGAGAAGTCGACCAGCATCAGATGGTTGTCGGTGCCGCCGGAGACCAGGTTATAGCCGCGCTCGCACAGGGCCGCGGCCAGGCTTCTGGCATTTTTGACCACCTGCTGCGCGTAATTTTTGAATTCCGGCTGCAGCGCTTCCTTGAAGGCCACGGCCTTGGCCGCGATGACGTGCATCAACGGGCCCCCCTGAATGCCGGGGAAGATGTTGCTGTTGAGCGTCTTGGCATAGGCTTCCCGACAGAGGATCATGCCGCCGCGGGGACCGCGCAGTGTCTTGTGCGTGGTGGTGGTGACGTACTCGGCGTACGGTACCGGTGAGGGGTGTTCGCCACCAGCCACCAGCCCGGCGATATGGGCCATGTCAACCATGACCGGCACGCCGAGTTTGTCGGCGACCTGGCGAAAAGCCGCGAAATCGAGGGTCCGCGGATAGGCACTGGCCCCCACCACGATCAGCTTCGGGCGATGCTCGACGGCCAGCCGCTCGACTTCGTCGTAGTCGATCCGGCCGGTCTCCCGGCGGACACCGTAAGGCACGATTTTGAACAGCTTGCCGGAGAAATTAACCGGCGAGCCGTGGGTGAGATGCCCGCCGTGAGCCAGATTCATGCCGAGAATCGTGTCGCCCGGCTGGCAGGCCGCGAAATAGACGGCCATATTGGCCTGCGAGCCGGAATGCGGCTGGACATTGGCGTGCTCGGCGCCGAACAGGGTCTTGGCGCGATCGATCGCCAACTGCTCGGCCACATCGACGAATTCGCAACCGCCGTAATAGCGCTTGCCGGGATAACCCTCGGCATATTTGTTGGTCAGGACCGAACCCTGCGCGGCGAGTACCTGCTCGCTGACAAAGTTTTCAGAGGCGATGAACTCGAGGCAGTACTCCTGACGCTCGGTTTCACGACGGATGGCATCGTTGATTTCGGGATCGAAGCTGGCCAGTTGCTGGCTCATGACAGTCCTCTCCTTGGGTAACGGATTGACACCGGCACAGGGGGTGCCGGTCTCGAAACAGAACGGGCAGACCAG
>JBFYXI010000224.1:0-10658 GCA_041310635.1 Desulfuromonadaceae bacterium
CCGTGGAGATTTTTCCGGCCTACGAAGGGGAGCGGGCCCTGCGCGTCAGTTTCTTCGGCGATCAAATCGAGGCGCTGCAGGAGATCGATCCGCTGCGCAACCAGGTCCTCGGTCGCCTGCCTGCCACGGCCATCTTCCCGGCCAGTCACTACGTGGCGGCCCGCCCGACCCTCGATCGGGCGATCCGCGCCATCCAGGACGAACTCCGCGAGCGGCTGCAGCAGCTGCACGCGGCAAACCGCCTGGTCGAAGCCCAGCGCCTGGAACAGCGCACCCTGTTCGACCTGGAGATGATCGAGGAGATGGGCTACTGCCAGGGGATCGAAAACTACTCCCGACATCTCGACGGCCGCGCCCCGGGGACCCCGCCGGCCACCCTGTTCGACTACTTCCCCGCCGACGCCGTGCTGGTCATCGACGAAAGCCATGTCACCGTGCCGCAGCTCGGCGCCATGTACCGCGGCGACCGCAGCCGCAAGGAGACCCTGGTCGACTACGGTTTCCGCCTCCCCTCGGCGCTGGACAACCGGCCGCTGACCTTCGCCGAATTTGAGGCCAAGGGGATGCAGACGGTCTTTGTTTCGGCCACCCCCGGCGATTATGAGCTGACCCGGGCCGGCGGAGTGGTGGTCGAGCAGATCGTTCGGCCGACCGGACTGGTCGACCCGCCCATCGAAGTGCGCCCGGCCCGCCACCAGGTCGACGATCTGCTCGGCGAGGTCCGCGCGGCCGTGGCCCGCGAGCAGCGGGTGCTGGTCACCACCCTGACCAAGCGCATGGCCGAGGAGCTGACCGGCTACCTCGAGGAGCTCGGCATCCGCGTGCGCTACCTGCACTCCGATATCGACACCATCGAGCGCATGCGCCTGATCCGCGGCCTGCGCCAGGGGGTGTTCGACGTACTGGTCGGCATCAACCTGCTGCGCGAAGGACTCGATCTCCCCGAGGTGGCCCTGGTGGCGATCCTCGATGCCGACAAGGAAGGTTTTTTGCGCAGCACCCGCTCGCTGATCCAGACCTGTGGCCGGGCGGCGCGCAATGTCGACGGTCGGGTGCTGATGTACGCCGACGTCGAGACCAGGTCGATGCGTGCCTGTATCGAGGAGACCACCCGGCGCCGGGTGGCGCAGCTGGCCTACAATGCCGCCCATGGCATCACCCCGGCAACGGTGCGCAAGTCGTTGCGCAGCATCCTCGACGACATCGCCGAGAAGGATTACCCGGAACTGCCGCTGGCCGCAGAAGCTCTGGAGGAGTACCGGTCCCCGGCGGAGCTGCAGGCCGAGATTGCCCGGCTGCGCGGCGAGATGCTCAAGGCTGCCGCCGCCCTCGAGTTCGAACAGGCCGCCGCGCTGCGCGACCGGCTGCTGGCTTTGGAGAAGCAGGAACTGCTGGTGCGGGGCTGAGCGCGCAGTGCGTGACCTCCGCCGCCGCCCCTGCTATGCTATGACCATGAACCTGTGAAGGAGACCGCCCATGGCCCGCAACCATAACGATGAGCAGCGTTCCCTGGAAGTGGCCGAAGCCGCCCGCGAGACCGTGTGGCAGCGGCCGAGCATCGTCGGCCAGATGTTTATGGGGAACCTCCCGACCGAGTTGCTTTTCCCCTTCCCCGACCAGGCCCCGGCCGACCGTGCCGCCGGTGATGCGGTGCTGGCCAGGGTGGCCAATTTTCTCGCCGAGCAGGTCGATGCCGATTGCATCGACGCGACCCGGGAAATTCCCGGGGAGGTAATCGCAGGTTTGCGCCAGCTCGGCCTGTTCGGTCTCAAGATCCCGGTCGAGTATGGTGGTCTCGGCCTGTCCCAGATCAACTACAACCGGGTCATGCAAATGGTCGCCAGCCACTGCGCCTCCACCGCCGTGCTGCTTTCGGCCCACCAAAGCATCGGGGTGCCGCAGCCGCTGAAGCTGTGCGGCACCCCGGAGCAGAAGAGCAAGTATCTGCCGCGCCTGGCGGCCGGAGCGATCAGCGCCTTCGCCCTCACCGAACCGGGGGCTGGCTCCGATCCGTCGCGCCTGGCGACCCTGGCCACCCCCACCGAGGATGGTGCCGCCTGGCTGCTCAACGGCGAAAAGCTCTGGATCAGCAACGGCCCGGTGGCCGAACTGCTGATCGTCATGGCCCGCACCAACGCACCGGAGGCGGAACGCCCGGAAATTACCGCGTTCATCGTCGAGACCGACAGCCCGGGCTTTTCCGTGGCGCACCGCTGCGACTTCATGGGCTTGAAGGGGCTGCAGAACGGCCTGCTGCGCTTCGACAACGTGCGGGTGCCGGCGGAGAACATCATCGACGGCCGCGGCCGTGGCCTCTCCCTGGCGCTGCGCACCCTCAACACCGGCCGGCTGACCTTACCGGCGGCCTGCGGCGGGGCGATGAAACAGGCCCTGGCCATGGCCACGGTCTGGGCCAAGGAGCGCCAGCAGTGGGGGGCGCCGATCGGCGAGCACGAGGCGGTGGCCGCCAAGCTTGCCGGGATCGCCGCCGACCTTTACGCGGTGGAAAGTCTCACCTGGCTGACCTCGGCGCTGGCCGATCGTGCCGAACTCGATATCCGTCTCGAAGCGGCCATGGCCAAGCTGTTCTGCACCGAAGCGCTGTGGCGCAGTGCCGATGCCGCCCTGCAGATCCGCGGCGGGCGTGGTTATGAAACGGCCGACTCGCTGGGTGGCCGCGGCGAAGCGCCGATGCCGATGGAGCGCCTGCTGCGCGACGCCCGCATCAACCTGATCATCGAGGGGACCAGCGAGATCATGCGCCTGTTCATTGCTCGCGAAGCCCTCGACCCGCACCTGCGGATCGCCGGCGCCTCGGCCACCGCGGATCGGGTCGACTACCTCGGTGCCGCCAAATTCTATGCGGCCTGGTATCCGAAACTCTTCTGGCCGAACTTCAAGCTGGACGGCCAGGTGCGCCTCCCCGAAGCCCTGCGGCCGCACCTGCACGAACTGGAGCAGGATACCCGCCGGCTCGGCCGGGACCTGTTTCACATGATCGCCCGCCATCGGCAGGGTCTGCAGCGCCGCCAGCTGATACTCGGCCGCCTGGTCGACTGCGGCGCCGAGCTGTTCGCCATCGGTGCGGTCATCGCCCGGGCCGCTTCCCCGGCGGCGCCGGCCGAGGCGATCACCCTGGCCGACCTCTTCTGCCGCCAGGCGCGGCGGCGCGTCGCCGCCTTGCGGCGCGATATCTATGCTAATGACGATATCGAGAACTACCGTTTTGCCCGTTCGCTACTCGATGGACGTTTTGCCTGGCTGACTGACAATATCGTCAGCACCTGGCGGGGGGAGAAGTCGCGGGGATGAGCGCCGCGGATCTGGTCATCCTCGGTGCCGGCAGTACGGCGCTGGCCGGGGCGCAGCGGGCCGTCGAACTCGGCGCCCGCGTCACCCTGGTTGAACAGGCGGTTCCTGGCGGCACCTGCATCAATTGGGGGTGCATTCCGAGCAAGACGCTGATCCACAAGGCCGCCCTCTATCATGCCGCTCACCGCGGAGCGGGCGCCGGTCTCAACCTGACGACGGGTCGGGTTGATTGCACGGCACTGATGGGCGCCAAACAGCGGGCCATCGACCGCGTCCGCCGGGAACGCTGCGAGCACCTGCTCACCGATCATCCCGGCGTGCGCCTGGTACGTGGCCATGGGCGCTTCATCGGTCCCGGGGAGCTCCAGGTCGGCCCGGAACGGATTCGCAGTGACAAGTTTCTGGTCGCCTGCGGCGGGGTGCCGCGTCACCTCGACCTTCCCGGGATTCGCGAGGTCGGGGCGCTCAACAGCTATTCGGTTCTCAATCTTTCCTGTGTTCCGGGGTCGCTGCTGATCATCGGTGGCGGGGTGATTGCCCTGGAGATCGGGCAGATGCTGCAGCGGTTCGGCTGTCAGGTGACGATTCTCGAGCGCGGCGAGCGCCCCCTGGCCGAGTTTGACCCGCGCCTGACCGGACCTCTCTGTGGCCTGCTGGCCGCCGAGGGTCTGCACCAGCATTTCGGCGTCGAGGTGCAACGGGTCGAGCCGGATCCGGCCGGGGTGGCGGTGCAGGCCGTGGTTCATGGCCGGCCCGTCCGCCTCACCGCAGAACGGCTTATGTTGGCGGTCGGAACCGTGCCGGCGACCTTCGGCATCGGCCTGGAAACGGCGGGGGTGGAGCTCGATCGGCAGGGTTTCGTGGTCATCGATGCCGAGTGCCGGACCAGTGCTGCGGGGATCTGGGCGGCCGGCGACGTCACCGGTCCGCCACTGCTGGCCCCGGCCGGGGAACTCGAGGCGCGGGTGGCGGTGGAGAACATGTTTGCCGACCGGCACTGCACCGTCGACCACCACGGCACGCCGATGGCGGTCTTCATTGACCCGGAGATCGCCATGGTCGGCCAGTCTGGTGCACAGGCTGCCGCCGCCGGCCATGCCGTCGCCGAGGTTCACCTCGACCTGGCTGCCGTGGCCAAGGCCCACGTGGTCGGGGCGCCGGTCGGTGGTCTGTTGCTTTGGGCCGACCGCTCCGACGGACGGATTCTCGGCGGTCAGATCATGGCGCCGCGGGCCGCCGACCTGATCCACGAAGTCGCTTTGGCCGTGCACGCCTGCCTGTCCGTCGCCGACCTTGCCGACCTGGTTCACGTCTACCCGACCATCAGCGACGGCTGGCGGCTGGCCGCCCGGCAATTGCTGCACGACCATCCGGAACTGCAAGGCAGCAGGAAACGCTAGCCTCCGGGGATTCAGGCCGGCATCGGGCGTTTTTCGCTCAAGTAGAGCCAGCCCTTGACGATGCGGTAGATCAGCCAGAGGGTTGCCGCGCCGAGAATGAACCAGCCGATGACGAAGAAGAAAGTCAGGCCGCCGAGCAGGAACCAGACCAGCACCCACCAGAAGGTCCGGGTCTGCCAGCGAAAATGGCTGTCCACCCAGGTGCCGCGGGCGTCGTCGCGGCGCACGTAGTTGACGATCACTGCCGCGAACAGAGTCAGGGGAAAGAAGAGGCTGGCGGTCTGCAGGGCGTAGACGATGGTAACCAGGCGCTCCAGTGCCGCCTGATCAACTCCGGCCCCGTCGGCCCGGCCTGGCTCCTGCCAGCGGAATTCGTTCATAGCCACACCTCCCGAGGATTCGCGGGCGGCCGTTCCGGCTGCCGTTGGCGACAGCTTAACAGCCTGCGGCCCGGCCGGCAACTGCGGTTTGCGGCTGCCCGGAGTTTTGCGTTATATAGTCGTTTTGCAACGCTTTATTGGAAAGGATGCCAGGGATGGCCTATCGCAACCTGCAGCAGGCGGTCATGGCTCTCGAGAAAGAGGATCAGCTTCGGCGCATCGATGTCGAGGTCGACCCGTGCCTGGAAGTCGGCGCGATCCAGCGGCGGGTCTATCGCGGTGGCGGGCCGGCCCTGCTCTTCACCCGTGTCAAGGGCACGGCTTTCCCGCTGCTCGGCAACCTGTTCGGTACTTTGGCGAGGGCCCGTTTCCTGTTTCGCGACACCCTGCCGGCGATCGCGGCCCTGGCTGCGGCCAAGGGAGACCCGGCCGCGCTGCTGCGCCGGCCGGGTCAGGCGCTGGGACTGGCCCGACATCTCTGGCACCTGCGGCCGTACCAGGTGACGGGAGGCGCGGTGTTGCGGCAGCGCACCACCCTCGCCGCCCTGCCACAGCTGGTCTCCTGGCCGCAGGACGGCGGGGCGTTCATCACGTTGCCCCAGGTCTACAGCGAAGATCCCGGCAGCCTCGGCTGGCGCCGTTCCAATCTCGGCATGTACCGGGTGCAACTCTCCGGCGGCCGCTATGCCGCGGGAGGCGAAGTCGGTCTTCATTACCAGATTCACCGCGGCATCGGCGTGCATCATGCGGCCGCGGTCGCCGCCGACCGGCCACTGCCGGTCAACATCTTCGTCGGCGGACCGCCGAGCCTGACCCTTGCCGCGGTGATGCCGCTCCCCGAGGGAATGCCGGAACTGGCCTTCGCCGGACTGCTCGGCGGGCACCGCCTGGCATTGACTCCTACTGGCAACGGCCTGCTCGCCCCGGCCGAGGCCGACTTCTGTCTGGTCGGCCACATCGATCCGCGGCGCACTCTCCCGGAAGGCCCCTTCGGCGACCATCTCGGCTACTACAGCCTGGTTCACGAATTCCCGGTGATGACCGTCGAACAGGTCTATCATCGTCCCGGTGCCATCTGGCCCTTCACCACCGTGGGCCGACCGCCTCAGGAAGACACCACTTTCGGAGCCCTGATTCACGAGATGACCGGACCCCTGGTTCCCGGCTTGGTCCCCGGCGTGCGGGCCATCCATGCGGTTGATGCCGCCGGGGTTCACCCGCTGCTCCTTGCCCTTGGCAGCGAACGCTACCTTCCCTACGCCACCACCAAAGAGCCGCGCGAACTGCTGACCCAGGCCAACGCCCTGTTGGGACAGGGGCAACTGTCGCTGGCCAAGTACCTGCTGATCGCCGATGGCGACGACGACCGAGAACTCGATCTCCACGACATCGCCGCGTTCCTTTACCATCTGCTGGAGCGCGTTGACTGGACGCGCGATCTGCATTTCCAGACCCGCACCACCATCGACACCCTTGATTACTCGGGAACCGGGTTCAATCAGGGCTCGAAGGTGGTTATGGCCGCCGCCGGAGCGCCGCGCCGCCAGCTGCCCCGGGAGTTGCCCCCCGACCTGAGGCTGCCCGCAGGTTTCGCCGCGCCGCGCCTGGCTCTCCCCGGTGTGCTGGTGATCAAGGGCCCGGCCTGGCAGGGGCGCCGCGGCCAGCCGGCCGACGACCTCGAGAGCTTTTGTGGCGAAGTTGCCCCGGACGATCGCCTGCGAACGTTCCCCCTGGTCGTGATCGCCGACGACAGCGACTTCGCCGCCCGCACCCTCGACAACTTCCTGTGGGTGACGTTCACTCGTTCCGACCCGGCCGCCGACCTGCACGGCATTGACGCATTGGTAACCGCCAAGCACTGGGGGTGCGCCGGCCCCCTGGTCATCGACGCCCGTCTCAAGACCCATCACCCCCCACCTCTCGAGGATGATCCCGCAGTCGAGCGCCGGGTCGACGCCCTCGGGGCTCCCGGAGGACCGCTGCATGGCCTTGTCTGAACCGATCACCGTCCCCCTCGCGGGGCTCGTTGCCGCCACTGAGCCGTTCAGTCTGACGGCGGCCATCGGCAATACGCCGCTGGTAGCGCTGGTGCATCTCAACCCGAACCCGGCGGTGCGCCTTCTCGCCAAGCTCGAGGGGAACAATCCCGGCGGCTCGGTCAAGGACCGCACCGCCTGGTGGATGATCCGGCACGCCGAGGCTGCCGGGCTACTCACTCCGGAAAAGATCATGCTCGAGCCGACTTCGGGCAACACCGGCATCGCCCTGGCCATGCTCGGCGCGGCGCGCGGATACCGGGTGCGGCTGGTCATGCCCGCGTGCGTGAGCATGGAACGCCGCGCAGTCCTCGAAGCCTATGGCGCCGAATTGGTCCTCTCCCCCGCCAATGAAGGCACCGATGGCGCGATCCGCCTCGCTCACCGCATCCTGGCCGAAGACCCGCAGCGCTACTTCATGCCCAACCAGTACGACAACGAGGCCAATCCCCGCGTGCACTACGAAACCACCGGCCCGGAAATCTGGCGGCAGACCGCCGGTGACGTCGACGTCTTCGTCGCCGGCATGGGCACCTCCGGCACCCTGATGGGGGTCGGCCGCTACCTGCGCGAGCAAAAGGCCACGGTGCGGATCGTCGCCGTCGAGCCACGGCTCGGTCACAAGGTGCAGGGGCTCAAGAACATGCAGGAAGCGATCGTGCCGGGGATCTATCGGGAGGTCGAACTCGACGGCAAGTTGACCGTCGATGACGAGGAGGCCTTCGAAACCGCCCGCCTGCTGGCGGCGCGTGAGGGGATCTTTGCCGGGATGTCGAGCGGTGCGGCAGTGGCCGGGGCGCTCCGGGTCGCCGCAGAGATGAGCGGTGGAACCGTGGTGGTACTGCTCCCCGATCGCGGTGACCGCTACCTGAGCACCGCTCTGTTCCGCTCGGTCTGCGCCAATTGCCGGCCATGAGTGACAATACGGCCTGGCGGGAGACCATTGCCGCCGAACTCGACCGGCTGGTAGCCATCCTCCCGGAGAACCGTCACCCGGATCTGGCGGAGCCGATCTTCCTCCCCCCCCTGGTCGGCTATGCCGCTGCCGATGATCCGCTGTTTGCCAAATACCGGGAGGTGGTCGGGCCGTTTCACCGCACCCCCGGAGAGTGGCTGCGCGCCGCCGGCCATGAGGCTGCGACCGGCACGGTGATCAGCTGGATTCTGCCGATTGCCGCACCCACCCGGATGAGCAATCGCACCCAGAGCGAGGAGCCGTCGCGCGCCTGGGCCATTACCCGCACCTGCGGCGAAGCCTGCAACAACCGGCTGCGCGAGGCCTTGGTCGCCTGGCTGACCGCGCGTGGCGTCGCGGCGCTGGCGCCGGTGCTGCACCACGATTGGGCCGGCTGCGAGGTGCCGGGTGCCGGCCCGGCTTCGAACTGGTCGGAGCGCCACGCCGCCTACGCCGCCGGGTTGGGCACCTTCAGCCTCAACGACGGCCTGATCAGCAACGCCGGGATGGCTCATCGCTGTGGCAGCGTGGTCACCGATCTGGTGGTGGACCCCGACCCGCGCCCCTATGCCGGGGTGCGCGACTGGTGCCTGTTTCACGCCCGCAACACCTGCGGCGCCTGCATCCGCCGTTGCCCGGTCGGGGCGATCAGTCCGGCCGGCCACGACAAGCGCCTCTGTCGCGATTATACCTACGGCACCCTGCAGCCGCGCCTGCGGGGTCGCTACGGGGTGGCCATCGCCGGCTGCGGCCTGTGCCAGACCGGAGTGCCGTGCGAAGCGCGGAATCCCTGTCGCTGAGCCGGAGTGATGAACGTAAAAGGCCCGCGGTAAAAGCCGCGGGCCTTTTACATCAGAGGTGAATCGACTTATTCGCCGCGCAGGGTTTTGAGAATGGCCGGTTCGGGTTCGCCTTCGGCAAGCAGGGTGTGACAGGTATTACAGTCCCCGGAGATGGTCCGCCCATCGGCGCTGACGTGCTGGTCGTCGTGGCAGCGGAAACAGCCGATATCGAAATCCGGGCCATGGCCGACGTGGTTGACATAAGTGCCCCAGCCGATGTTCATCGCCGGGAAGACGTTCTCGACATAAGCCGCCTGGGTTCCGGCGATAGCCTTGGCCAGCAGGTCCGGCCGCGCTTTGACGAGCTCGGCCTGATTGGTTTGGTACCAGCCGGCCAGGGACTCGGCAATGCCGCTGCTGGCGGCGGCATCGCTCGGGTACTCGGCGGTGACCGCCTCCAGGGCCTGACGCTTGATGAAGGGCAGTTCGCGCGGGATGGCGCCCTCGAGGATCTTGCGGTCAAGGGCCTCGTTGACCGTCAGGTAGACATGCGAGGGGCGGTTGTGGCAGTCGATGCAGTCCATCTCGCGGCTTTCCGCCCTGGGGCCGGCGGCGGCGAGGAGCTGCTCGGCATTGGCGGTGCGGAAGATGATCTCCTTGCCATCCCTGGAGGTCAGCCGGACTTCGGGAATGACCAGGCGGCTGTGGTCGGTGGCCAAGTAGGTGATGCGGTTCTCCGGCGCCACGTGCCAATGGATGCCGTGGGAGCTTTGCGCCCGGTCGCCGGCGCTGCCGATTTTCATCAACAGGATGTCGTGAACCTCGGTATTCCCCTCGTCGGCGAGGAAGTGCGAGGTGACCGCCAGCTTGTCACCGTGGAACAGCTCGGGCCGATGGCACTTCTCGCAGGTGTCGCGGGCCGGGCGCAGGCCGTGCACCGGCGTCTCGATCGGCCGTGGATAGGTGTTGGCCGCCACCGCCAACAACTGGCGGGCTCCCGAGATCTTCGATTTGACGAACCAGTCGGCCCCGGCGCCGATGTGACATTCGACACAGTTGACCCGTGAGTGCGGACCGTTCTGGTAGGCGGTGAATTCCGGGTTCATCACCGTGTGGCAGAACTGGCCGCAGAAACTGGTCGATTCCATGTAGTGATAGGCGCGATAGAGGAACAGACTGAAGACCGTGAAATTGATCGAGGTGAGCAGCACGATCAGGTAGACATTTTTGCGGAGCCGGCCGAACAGTTCCGGTTCGGTAAAATATTTGCGCAGGTATTCGAGGGTGAACAGGTGCACCTCGCGTTCGCCGCGGAAAAAGAAGGCGCCAAGGAAGATCATGGCCAGGCCGACGAGAAACACCGGCCCGAGCGCCAGGTAAATCGCCCCACCGAAGTAGGGGTTCTGGACGTGCCAGATCGAGTCGACCAGCATGTAGCCGACCAGCAGCGGCGTCACCACGGTGACCAGCATGGCGCCGATCAGCGACACCCGGCTGCGGCTCATGCCGAGGAAGAAATCCTTGACCATATCGAACTGTCCCATGGGTTATGCCTCCCGGAGAAGATAAACCGCCTGGCGGGGCACCCTCTCTTTTGTTAAAAGTATTAATGGGACCGTTCTTAACAAAATTCCCAAAAAAAGACAAGGTAAAATGGGCGGTTAGCGCACCAAAAAATAATTTAAAAAAATTTTAACTTTTTTGTTGACATGAAAAATCGCTAATGGTATTTATTAATCAACATTAACGAACAACGGTTAAAAAACCATAAGGAGAACGTCATGAAAAGCCAA
>JBFYXI010000242.1:0-2952 GCA_041310635.1 Desulfuromonadaceae bacterium
GGCCAGGCCAAAGGCGACCTTTTCGCGGCCGCCTTCGACTGTGAATTGCTGATTCAGACAACCACCACTTCCTGAAATCATCCCCTCATCAAAATTTCACACTCAGGCAACATCCAGGCAACAGAGCGGATTCAGAGTGCATTCGTCCGGAGCGACCGGACCACCTGGACGGACCTTGCCGCATGGATGCCCAAACCCGACTGATTCTGTTTTCCGACCGCATGTCCTCAACCGCAATGCGCCCCGAACTGTCGGAAGCGCTCGATCGGGCGGGGATCGACTGTCGCAGCTCGGAACGCCTGCTGGCGACCCTGCCTTTTGCCGGCAACGACAACACGGCCGGCTCGGAGACCGAGCTCCAGGCTAACCTATTGCCAAAAGGATCCTTTGTTCATGACTGATCTGCTCTACAGCCTGTTGCTGCTTCTCGGCATGGCCGCCCTGGTGGTGGCCGACGACCGCAAGCTCCGTCGCCAACTCAGGGATCTGGCCACCCGGTGGGTTTCCCGATGAGCCAGTCGGGCGCCAGGCCAGCCGCGAATGCTGCCGAAACGGGGTCGGCGGTTTTGACTGCCGTCGATCGCAAGGTCCCGGGAGCGATTCTGGTCGTCGAAGACGAGCCGGAAATTATTGCCCCGCTCAGCCACACCCTGCGCCGCGCCGGCTATATCGCTTTCGAAGCCGAAGACGGCTTGACGGCTTGCCGCATGATCGGCAGCCATCATCCGGACCTGGTCCTGCTCGACATCCTGCTTCCCGACCTGGACGGCTGGGAAGTCTGCCGCATGCTGCGTCAGCATCCCGATCCGCTTGTCGCCACCACCCCGGTGATCATGCTGACGGCCCTCAATACCCCGGACGACAAACTGCACGGCCTGCAACTCGGCGCCGACGCCTACCTGCCCAAACCGTACTCGCAACAGGAACTGCTGCTGTTGAGCAGCAAGCTGATCGAACGGCACCGGCGCCGGCTGACTCTGGAAGAGCAGGTAGCAACGCTAAACCGCACCGTCGAACAGCAGCAGGATCTGCAACAGCTGCTGTTTCATGAGTTGCGCAACCAGCTCACCATTCTGCACGGCTTTACTCAGCTGTTGCAGGAGGAAAACCCTCCCTCCGAGGATCCCCGCCTGGCCGCCATTCACCGCAGCTCCAGCTATCTGCAGTCCCTTGCCGAGGATTTCCTGCTGGTCCGCAAGGTCCAGGACGGGCGCCTGCAACTCCCCGTCGAGCCGCTGCTGGCCCATGACCTGGTCAGCGAAGTCGCCGAGTTGTACACGCCTGCGGCAAAGCTGCAGGGCATCTCCATCCGGTGGCGTACTGAAGGCCAACGCCAGGTTGTCTCCGCCAACCGGCCGGCACTCAAGGTCATTATTTCCACCCTGCTCGACAACGCCATCAAATACGGGCCGGCGGACAGTACGGTCGACCTGGTTTGCGCCTATGGAGAAAAACATTTCGCTTTGAGAGTTTGTGATACGGGACAGGGGATTGCCCCCGAGGAGCGGGCAAGAATCTTCGAGCAGTTCTATCGCGGCAGCCATCGGACCGCCGGGAGCGGTCTCGGCCTCTACGGGATTCGCGTGCTGAGCCGGGCGATGGGGGGCGAAGTCGACGTCGACGAGCATTGCGGAACCGGCTTCTGCATGCAAGTCCGGCTGTCCCTGCCCTCGCCAGGCAGGCAGTCCGCCACATGAGCCGGACCCTGCGCATCACGCTGGTCACGGAAACCTACTTTCCCCAGGTCAACGGCGTTTCCCGCACGCTCGATCGACTGGTGCGCCACTGTACCGGAGCGGGCGACCAGCTGCAGCTACTGCTCCCACGGTACGCGACAGGGTCCACCGACCTGCCGGCCGGCGTGGAGAGTCATTCCTGGCGGGCCGTGCCACTCCCCTTCTACCCTGAAGTCGTGCTGCCGATAGTGACACCGGGCGGGGTCGCCAAGGTGATGGCCGGCTTTCGCCCCGACCTGGTGCATATCGCCACGGAGGGACCGCTCGGCTGGGCGGCGCTGCGCGCTGCGCGCCGCCTCAACCTGCCGGCGGTCAGCTCTTACCATACCAACTTCGCCGATTACTTGGCGACGTATCGGGCCGGCCTGCTGGCACCGCTGTGCTGGGGCTATCTGCGCCGCTTCCACAATGCCACGCGCATGACCTTCTGCCCGACGTCGTCAACCCGACATGAGCTCGAAACCCGTGGCTTCCACAGCGTGGCGGTCTGGAGCCGCGGCGTCGACAGCGAACGCTTCCACCCGGCAAAGCGCGACCTTGCTCTGCGCAAGAAACTCGGCATCGCTCCCGACGACATCGTGCTGGCCTATGCCGGTCGCCTGGCTGCCGAAAAAAACCTCGAAATGCTGGCCGAGGCCTGGCGAACGCTCCCCGAAAGGGAACGCTGCCGGCTGCTGTTCATCGGCGACGGCCCCCTGCGCCGGCGCCTGGAGTCTCAGGCTGGCAGCCGCGGCATCTTCACCGGCTACCGGCACGGCGACGAGCTGGCAGACCTGTATGCCTCAGCCGACCTGTTCGTCTTCCCTTCCGTCACCGAAACCTTCGGCAACGTGATTCTCGAGGCGATGGCCTCCGGCCTGCCGGCCATCGGCTTCGCCGTCCAGGGCCCCCGTGACATCATCGACGACGGCCGCACCGGGCGGCTGGTCAGGACGATACATGCCGGCAGCCTGCGCCAGGCGATCAGCGAACTGGTCACCGACCACGACCGCCGCCATGGCATGGGCGCGCTGGCCCGCCGTTATGCCGAGGCCCAGAGCTGGGAGCGGATCATGGGCGGACTGCGCGACAGCTATCTCGACGCCCTCGCCTCCCGCCGGCCCGCTCCGATTTATCGGAATATCAACCGGCCTGAAACGATCCGCTAACCTTCCCCCTGCACACTTTCCCTCGAAGATCACGGTACTGTCACTACAGACGGGCTCAAGACAGGAGG
>JBFYXI010000249.1:0-6118 GCA_041310635.1 Desulfuromonadaceae bacterium
CAACTGAAGGTCGTCGAGGTTGCGTTCGGCGCGGAACGTTTGCAGCTGGACAAGGGTCCGCAGCGACAGGGTGGAGGGGATGACCGGCACCAGCAGAATGTCGGCGGCTTCGAAGACCGCCTCTGAGACCAGCGAAATGCTGGGCGGACAGTCGAGAAACACGATGTCGTAGGTCTCACCCAGCGGTTTCAGTAACTTGCGCAGCCGCCGGGTCGGCTTCTTGGTTTCCTCCAGGCGGATATCCATATGCCGGTAGGAAAAGTCGGCCGGCAGGATGTCGAGCAGCGGGTAGTCGGTCCCGCGCACCAGTTCCTGCAGGTCGCGCGCCCCCTCGATCAGGGCACGGCCGCCGCCCTTGATTTTCGCCTTGGTACGGAAGAAGAAGCTCGCCGCCCCCTGCGGGTCGAGGTCCCAGATCAGGGTAACCAGCCCGGCGCGAGCCGCCAGCCAGGCCAGGTTGACCGCAGCCGCCGTCTTGCCGACCCCCCCCTTGATGTTGTAGCAGGCGACAATCTTCATGACCCTCCCTCCGCGGGAGCATACATGCGCATGAAGCCGCGCCGGCCTCGCCCCTGAGCGAAGGCCCGGAAGCGCGCCGGGAATTCCTTGCGCAGCCGGTGCTGGCGGTGGCGCAGGCGCTGGACCAGCAGAGCCAGCGCCGCGTGCGTCTCAGGCGGCAGGGCACCCTCCGACGCCATCTGTCGATCCATTTCACTCAGGTGAGCTTGCTGGACCGTACAGTCCTGGTAGTCGCCCAGATAGTCCTGAATACTCTTCATCGCCTTGACCAGCACAGCGATTTCCCCCGGGGGGTAAAGCTCCCGGAAGAACTCCACCAGGTAGCGCAGCTTCTTGCCGGTAATGCGCAGACGGTGCAATTCGGTATCGGGTGCATCGGCGGTGATCGCATCCCCCTGACGGAGGAATCGCCGGTAGAGCTTCCAGATCCGCCGCCGGGCAACCTCTGCTGCCGGCCGGGAGGCAATCTCCGGCCAGGGATCTGCGCCACCCGTCATCAGCAAACCGCGCCAATCATCGATCAGGCGCTGCAGGCGTAGCGAAGCCAGGCGGCGCACCAGGCGCCGTTGCTCGCTGCGCCGGTGGCGCTGAAGAAAAGCCCGGAACGGCTCGAGAGCAGCGGCCGCCTCTCCTGACAGCAGCCGCTGATAGTCGGGGAGTGTCTCCAGATAGACGTCGAGATCCCGAACCGGTCCGGTGATTTCGCCGAGCCAACGGAATTCGGTGCGGAACCGGGCGACCGCCGGAGGTGGAAAGTACCCGCGAAACTCGCCGAGGGCACTGCGGGTGCGGCGTACCGCCACCCGCAGATCGTGCAGTTCCTCGGCATCGCGCCCGAGTCGTGCCCCGGGGCGATGCCGCTCGATAGCCTCCAGTTGCAGCCGGCAGACCAGGCGCAAGGCCTCCCCGGCCGGCATCCGTGCCACGAGTTCGGTGGATTGCGGCGGTCGGTTCATGCGCGGCTCAGCGCAGGTTGCGCCCGCCGCCCCCCTTTTGCTTGCGGCGCCGCAGGCGGTCGTTGTCCCGCCCACGACAAACCGCCTGCTCGATCAGGCGCTCCTGGGCGCTGCGCGGGTCGTCGTTCGGGCCGGGAACGTACTGTACGTAGCTGCCGTCGGCCTGCAGTTCCCAGGCGCTGCGCCGGTCGCTGAGCTGCACCTCGAGCATGATCCGCAGGTCCTTGCGCAACTCCGGTGCCTCGACCGGCACCAGCACTTCAACCCGGTGTTCCAGGCTGCGGCGCATGGCGTCAGCCGAACCGATGAAGAATTCTTCGTCACCGCCATTGCGGAAATAGTAGATGCGGGCGTGCTCCAGAAAGCGTCCGACAATGGAGATCACCCGGATCTTCTCGGAGAAACCCGCCAGGTTCGGTCGCACCCGGCAGCTGTCACGCACGATCAGGTCGACGGTTACCCCGGCCATGGCCACCCGGTAGAGGGCACGGCTGATGTCCGGGTCTTCCAGGGCATTCATCTTGAAGACGATCCGCCCGGGGCTGCTCTCCCGGTGCAATTCGCCTTCCCGCGCGATCTTGTCGAGCAGCGCCCGCTTGAGGATCTTCGGCGCCGGGAGCAGCTTGCGATAACTGCGCTCAGGAGTGAAGCCGGTGGTCAGGTAGTTGAACAACTCAGTGGCATCCCGGCCGATGTCCTTGTCGTAGACCAGCAGACCGAGATCACTGTAGAGACGGGCGGTGATCGGGTGATAGTTGCCGGTGCCGATATGGACGTAGCGGCGAATCCCCTGGTAGTCCTGGCGGACCACCAGGATGACCTTGCAATGGGTCTTCAGACCGACCACCCCGTAAGTCACGTGGATCCCTGCCTCTTCCATGCGGGTTGCCAGGCGGATGTTCGCGCTCTCGTCGAAACGGGCCTTGAGTTCGACGACCACCGCCACCTGCTTGCCGTTCTGTGCCGCCCGGATCAGGGTATCGACGATCGGGCTGTTCGGCGAAGTCCGGTAGAGCGTCATCTTGATCGCCCGGACCTTGGGATCCTCGGCGGCCTCGGTGAGGAAGCGCTCCACCGACGAGCTGAACGATTCGTAGGGGTGCTGCAGCAGAATCGCCCCGGCGTCGCGGATGATGTGAAAGATGCTGCGGGCGTTCTGCAGGGCGGGGTGATCCACCGGCTGGTGGACCGGGTCCTTGAGCGCCGGCAAGTCGAGACGGACGATCTCCCACAGATCGCGCATTCCCATCATGCCGTTGACCTCGAAGACGTCACTCTGTTCGTCGAGACCGAGCTCCGCAACCAGGCGGCCGCGATGAATCGGGTCCATCCCGGGCGGCACCTGGAGACGGACGATCGGCGCGAACTTGCGATCCTGAAGGGTCGATTCGATCAGCGCCAGCAGGTCGTCGGCATGCTCCTCGTTGCGGCTGGTGTTGGCATTGCGGGTTACGCGGAACAGCGAACAGCTGACCACCTCCATCCCGGGGAAAAGCAGGCCGAGGTTGGAGGCCATGACCTCCTCGAGGAGCACGAAGCGCGGCTTCTGGCCGACCCGCACGAAGCGCGGCGCGCCGGCGCTGATCGGCACCTTGACCCGGGCCAGGGAGAGCTGCCGTTGCCCGGGATAGCGCAGCGACACCAGCAGATTCAGGGAGAGATTGGAGATGAACGGGAACGGATGGGCCGGATCGATCGACTGCGGCGTGACCAGCGGAAAAATGTTGTCGATATACTCCTTGCGCACGGCGTGCCGTTCGGTGTCGCCGAGGTCCTCGTAGCGGAGCAGTTCGACGCCGGCCAGACACAGCTGCGCCCAGAGGTCGGCCGTCAGCTTCTCCCGAACCTGCTGATGCCTGCGGATGAAGGCATGGCAGACGATCTGCTGCTGCGGCGGGGGCAGACCGTCGACGGTGACCGCCTGGACACCGGCACCGATCTGTTGCTTGATGCCACCGAGCCGTTTCATGAAGAATTCGTCGAGGTTCGAACCGGCTATCGCGGCGAACTTGACCCGCTCCAGCAGCGGCACCCGCTCGTCCAGGGCTTCATGCAGCACACGCTGGTTGAATTCCAGCCAGGTCAATTCGCGGTTCAGGAGCAGACCGGGATCGTCGAGAGCCGGCAGCGACGCTCCGGCCGCGAGGGGGACTGGCGTCAGCGTCTGGACAAGAGGGCGGCGAGCACTCATGAAGCGATCCTTTGGCAACGGGTTGGGTATCCGATCTCCGTCACTCTCCCCTAGCGCGCCAAAGTTAGAGTTTTGTTAATTTTCAATTAGTCCGGGCGACAAGCCTTGATTTTCGCCGCAAGGACGGTTCAATGTCTAAAAATCGCTTGCTGCGTTCAACACACCTCAATCAGGAGTCGGCCCATGGAGAGCACTATCAAGCAATTTCAGCAGATCAAAGGCGTCGGTGAAGTCTTGGCCAAACGCCTGGTCGAAGCGGGTTTCGACACCCTGCCGCGACTGGCGGCGGCGACCGAGCAGGACCTCGCAGGCATCAAGGGGCTGCCGCCAGCTGCCATTTCCGAGATTCTCGGTCAGGCCCGGGAACTCGCCGGCAGCACCCCGGAGGAAGTCGACGACAGGTCGCTGGCCAAAATGCTCGAAGATGCCGAGCGCCTGCGCAGCGGGGTATCGAGCCTGGTCATCAGGTTGCGTGACCAGCAATCCGAAGACGACGGCGGCAAGGCTCGGCGTCAACTGCGCAAGGAGATCACCCGGGTCCTGGCGACGCTGGAAAGAATCGAGGCTTCTCTTTCCGAACAGCTTCGCAAATTGGTGAAAAAACTCGCCAAGGCTGACGCCAAACTGGCCGGCAGCGACCAGGGCGACCTGGAAACCCTGACCAAGGGGCTGCGTCAAACCCGCAAGGCCATCGACAAGATCGTCCGCTCCTGACTACTTCTTCTTGTCGCCCTTGAGCTTTTCCGGCTTGCAGACATGCGATTTCTTCTCGGCAAGCGCGCCGCACTTGCCGCAGGAGACTTTTGCCGCCTTTTTCTTGGTTTCCGATTCACCCTTCAGGCACTTGCTCATATAATGACCCCCTGCGGTTTTTTTGCCTCGAACAAGGTATAATTATACCGTAATTTTACCCGCTCGGCACCTGAAACCGGCAACAACGGCGAGGTTATGAAAAAACACCGGCTCACCGCCATCGACATCGGCACCAACTCGATCCGCTGCATCGTGGTGGAAGCGGGTGCCAACAGCGGCTTTCGCGTCCTGGACGACGAGAAAGCCACGGTGCGACTCGGCGAGGGGATGACCGCTACGGGGATCATTTCCCCGGCCGCCTGGGAGCGGGCCCGGACAGCGCTGCTGCGCATGCGCAAGATCAGCGACGGGCTCGGCTGCCGGGATATCGTCGCGGTTGCCACCAGCGCCGTGCGCAAGGCCGCCAACGGTCCGGACTTCGTCGCGGCCATGCGTGCCGAGACCGGGATCGGGATTCGGGTCATCGACGGCGAGGAGGAGGCCGAACTGGCGGCGCTCAGCGCCCGTCATCACTTTGACATGGCCAGTACCCGTTACGGGCTGATCGATATCGGCGGCGGCAGCATCGAGGTGGTCATTGCCACCGGTCACCATATCGAAGAGATCGTCTCCCTGGAACTCGGCGCAGTCTTCCTGACCGAAACCTTTCTCCCTCGCGACCCGATCCCCGTCAAGGATTTTGCCAAGCTGCGCAGACATCTGCGCAAGACCATCGGCGCCGCCTTCGCCGACTGCGACACCCCCCTGCGCAGCCTGATCGGTTCCGGTGGCACGATAACCAGCATTGCCGGCATGGCCATGGCCCAGCACCAGGAACCCTACGATACGGTGCATGGCTACGAGGTGCTGCGCTCCGAAATCGTTCACCTGCTGGCGATGCTGCAGCGCAAAAGCTGCAAAGAACGGCGGACCGTGGCCGGACTCAGCCCCGAGCGGGCCGACATCATCGTTGCCGGAATCGCCGCGGTCGACGCCCTGATGCGCTTCTTCGGCACCAATCGGCTGCGCATCAACGAGCGCGGCATCCGCGAGGGACTGATCATCCGTTCCTTAAGCGAACGCGGCCTGTGGCAAAGCGCCGGCAAGCAGCGCGACTGGCTCTCGGCGGTCAAGGAGTTCGCCCGCTCCTGTCACAGCGACGAGGACCACGGTGAACAAGTACGCAAGCTGGCGCTGACGATCCTGGAGGCGATGCCCACCGAACCGGCCCTCGACGAACGCGCCCGGCAGATGCTCGAGGCCGCCGCCCTGCTGCACGATATCGGCTACTTCATCAGCTACGACCGACACCACAAGCACTCCTACCATCTGATCCGTCACGCCGAACTGTTCAACTTTTCGCCGCGCGAACGGGAGATCGTCGCCAACCTGGCCCGTTACCATCGCAAGGCCCTCCCCAAGGGGCGTCATGAAAACTTCGCGCGCCTTGCCCCCGCCGACCAGGCACTGGTCGGCAAACTGGGCGGCATTCTGCGCCTGGCCGACGGCCTCGACCGCCGCCGCAACCGGGCGGTGACAGCGCTCTCCTGCCGGCGTAAAGGCGATACCTTCTCCATCGACCTGCATGGCTCCGGCGACCTCTCGGTCGAAGTCTACGGCGGCCAGGCCAAAGGCGACCTTTTCGCGGCCGCCTTCGACT
>JBFYXI010000259.1:0-6280 GCA_041310635.1 Desulfuromonadaceae bacterium
CAGCCGTTTGGGGCGTTTTACGAAGACCTGCTCATGTAGCGCTTCAGGTTCGCGTTAACCAGCCACCCTTTTGCAAACCGCAGAGGGGTGGCTGGTTTGTCAGGAGATTTCTTCCTTGAAACTGAACCAACGGTGCCCAATCCCCTCAGGAACAGAGTTGCCGATCAGTTCTAAAACGAATTCACCCTTCTGATAAACGCCTCCAGCAGCCCATAGTTGCGCCGGTTGAAACCGAAGGCCAGACGTGGCAGGTCGAGCAGATCCGGCTGGTCGCGCTCCTCCGGGAAAGCCGGAGACATCGCCAGACGGCTGCCGGATGCGACGATCTCGCTGAATTCCTCTTGAAGGATGCCGATCTGCTCGGTGGAGAGCGGTTTGTTCATGCGGATCACCAGAGTTTTGCCGATGAATCGCGAGGAATGGTAGACGCGGTAGAAGTCGTTGATCACCTGCGCCGCCTCGAAGGGGTCACGGGTGATGGTGAACAGGCCGAAATCCTCCCCGGAGATCAGCCCGCGGGTGAACAGAATGTCGCGCATGAATGCAAACCACGGCTCCCAGTAGCCTCCATCATCATCGTCGATCAGCACCAGCGGGATCGGCGGGTTTTTGCCGGTCTGCACCAGGGTCAGCGTTTCCATCGCCTCGTCGAGGGTGCCGAAACCGCCGGGGAAGAGGGCCACGGCGTGAGCTTCCTTGAGAAATGCCACCTTGCGGTTGAAAAAATACTTGTAGGTGATGACATTACGGCTGTTCTCCATCACCGGATTGGTTTCCTGCTCGAAAGGGAGTCGAATATTGACGGCGAAGGAATTTTCCGGTCCGGCCCCTTCGTTGCCGGCCTGCATGATGCCGGGGCCGCCGCCGGTGATCACCATGTAGCCGAGCCGGTTGAGCTGACGGGCGAAGGTCACGCATTTCTGGTAGATCGGCTCGTCCGGTCCGGTCCGTGCCGAACCGAAGATGGTGACTTTCTTGCGTCCGCGGTGGAGACCGAACAGGCGGGTGGTGTTGCGCATTTCGCGCAGAGTCGTGCGCATCATCTTGAGATCGGCAAGATAGTCGACTTCCCTGCCGGCCTTGAGCGCGTTGAGGAGGATCTCCCGCACCATCTCCGGGTGGTACACCTCGGTCAGCTGCATAATCTCGTCGAGCAGTTCGTCGAGACGGCCGTTGCTCCGGTTGAAACTGATGTCCATGCCAAGCTCCTTGGCCGGCGTCAACGCCGGCGCGGGTCCGTCAATAGCGGCCGTTCGCCGGCCCTGGCCGAGGCCAGCAGCAGGCCGCGCAGGCTGGCGCCGGGGCAGCGGGCGGCGACCGCCTGGTAGCTGGTGCGCAACTCCGTTTCGATCGCCGCAAAATGGCCGCACTGCTCGCTGCTCAGGGCAGCATCGAGGGTTTCACAGAGAAAGATGGTGCAGTTGAAGGGTCGACGTTCGACCGGCAGGCGGCACCCCTGCTCGCTGAGCCACGGGCAGTCCAGGGTGAAGTCGGGAAGCGGCGGCTCTTCCCCGTCCAGCAGGTAGCCGAGCAAGTTGGTCAGGGTGGCGTGGTGCTTGGCCCGGCTGCAGCAGCCGCCGAGGCAGTCGCGGCAGACCGCCGGACCATCGATGTCGCGAAACAGCTCATCGAGCCGGGTCTGCAACATGCCGATCCTTGCCAGCTGCGCGGCCAGCCAGGCGTGCTCGGCACCAGGCAGCTCCGCCAACTCCTGGCGGACGCGAATCAAGGTTGCTGCCCACAGGACGCTATCGGGTGCGGTTGTATCAGTCATCTCAACAACGCGACACCCGGGCAAAGCCCGGGTGCCTGAAAAAAGTGGCCGGAGAGACCGGTAAGCCGGGTTCTGTCCCCCGCCCCGGTTACCCGCGGCGGGGTGGCGACCATTCCTCTAGGACCGCCGTTGCCGACGGCCTCAAGCGACCTGACCCGGGAGCTTCGGACGGGCCGTCCTCAAGCGCTCCCCTATTCGGCCTTGCTCCGGATGGGGTTTACCGAGCTGCCGACGTCGCCGCCGGCACTGGTGAGCTCTTACCTCACCCTTTCACCCTTACCTGCCTTCGCCGAGGCTACGGCAGGCGGTCTGCTCTCTGTGGCACTTTCCCTGGGGTCACCCCCGGTCCCCGTTAGGGACCATCCCGCCCTGCGGAGCCCGGACTTTCCTCCCCCCGCCTTCGCCGAGGCGTTGGCGGGCGGCGATCGCCTGGTTCTCTCCGACCATGCTCGATTATAAGCTATCTGCTGGTTCCCGTAAATCGACGGGCTACTCTGAGTCGGCCAGGTAGAGGAGCCGGTTGCAATGCGGGCAATTCTGCACTTCCTTGGCGACATACAGGCGGTTGAACAGCTGCGGCGGCAGGTGCATGTGACAGCCGAGGCAGGCACCGGCGCGAGCTTCGACCACCGCCACGCCACCGCGTCGCTCCAACAGCATTTCGTAACGCTTGCGCAGCGAAGTCGGCAGCTGCTGGGTCAGATTGTCGCGTTGCCGACCCTGGGCGTCAAGTCCGGCGTCAAGACTGGCTGCGGTCGCGGCAATCTCGGCCTGGCGGGCGGAGGTCTGCTCGACCAGGACCGACAACTCGCCATCCTTTTCGTCCTTGTCAGCAGTCAGCGCCGCAAGGTCCCGGTCCTTGGCCGCCAGCAGATCATTCAGTTCCTTGATCTGCTTCTTGGCCGTGTCGACTTCCTTGAGCACCGCCAGGTATTCGCGCTGCGTCTTGATCTGCGGCAGCCGTGCTTCGGCCCGCACGGCCAGGCCGCGCTCATGCTCCAGCTTGGCCAGCAATTCCTGGCGTTCTTCCTGGCCAGCCGCAATCGCCGTGGCCAGGCTGTCGGCCATCGCCTGCACGCGATCGACCTCAACCTGCAGCACGGCCTGTTCGCCATCGAGCAGCTGCCGCTGCTGCAGCAACTCGCGGCGGTCCCGATCCAGCGCCTGTAATGCCTTCAACACCTGCAACTGTTCCTGCACGGTTATGCCTCCATGTGTAGTATCGACCCTGGCAGCTGACCGGAGTCACCGCCAGGTCTGGTCAGCGCACGATAAATGGGTCGCGCTCCCCGTCGTGGACGAGAACGTCCAGGCGCCAGCTCCGCGCTGCCGCCTCTTCAGCGAGACTCTTTGCCAATTCTCCGACGAACAGCCGCTCGGTGGCAAAATGTCCGGCATCGACCAGCGCCAGGCCAAGTTCTTCGGCCTGCCGCGCCTCGTGGTACTTGATGTCGCCGGTGACCAGCACATCGGCGCCGCGGCGCTGGGCCTCCTGGATCAGCCCGGCGCCACTGCCGCCGCACACCGCCACCTTGGCGACCAGGCGCCCGGGATCACCGACCAGGCGCAGAGTCGCGCAGCCGAGCCCGGCCTTGATCTGTTCGGCAAAGTCCGCCAGCGACAGCGGCCCGGCCAGTCGGCCGATCCGTCCCAACCCGGCGGCGGGGAGGGCGTTGGCCAGAGGGATCAGGTCGTAAGCCACTTCCTCGTAGGGGTGCGCCCTCATCAGCCGTTCCAGCACCCGGTTGAGGCGCCGCCGCGGCACCACGGTTTCCAGGCGCACTTCCTCAACCTGCTCGCGGCGCCCGCATGCGCCAAGGTACGGTGTCGTTCCAGGACCGGGGCGGAACGTCCCGATGCCGCTCGACTGAAAGGAACACTGGTCGTAGGCGCCGATTTGGCCGGCCCCGCCGGCGAACAGGGCCTCGGCAACCATTTCGCCATGGGTGGCCGGGACGAAAACCACCAGTTTGTACAGCTGGCCGTCAGCCGGCTGCAGCGGTTCGGCACCCACCAGCTGCAGGCGTGCCGCCAGCCAGTGGTTAAGTCCGGCGGCAGCGACATCCGCATTGGTATGGGCGGCAACAATCGCCACCCCGCCGCGCACCGCCTGCCACACCGCGCGCCCGACCGGATCGTCGGGAGTCAGGCGACGCAGCGGTTTGAACAGCAACGGATGGTGCGTGACCAGCAGTTGCGCCCCGCGCTCCGCGGCGGCCGTCACCGCCGCGCAGTCCGGATCGAGCGCCACCAGGAGCCGCTCCACCACGGCGCCGGAATCGCCCACCTGCAGGCCGACATTGTCCCATTCCTCGGCCAGTTCCGGCGGAAACAACCCATGTAAGACCCCGAGCAGATCCTGGACCCGCGCCAGCCGCGTGCTCACCGCACCCTCTGGAAAGACGAAGAGTGCAACTCGAGGGACGGGTTGCACTCCTGCCGGACGGTTCGCAAAGGCTGGGTCGATGTTGGCATGCGTCGCACGATCTGACTTGGCAAATGGTGGGCCCACCAGGGATCGAACCTGGGACCTACCGGTTATGAGCCGGCGGCTCTGCCAGCTGAGCTATGGGCCCGTTTCGGAAAGTGTCAGTCTATGCCCGGGGAAATCGCCTTGTCAAAGATTTTCCCGTTCTCCCCCAGCGACGGCCGGCACGGCAACCAGGTCCGGCCGGGCCGCGCGCTTCCTGATCAGTTGGTTTCGATGAAACTCTTCAGTCGCTTGGCACGGCTCGGGTGGCGCAGTTTGCGCAGCGCCTTGGCCTCGATCTGGCGGATCCGCTCACGGGTCACCGCAAAATCCTGGCCGACCTCTTCCAGGGTGTGGTCGGATTTTTCGCCGATGCCGAAGCGCATGCGCAGCACCTTTTCCTCACGCGGCGTAAGGGTGGCCAGCACCCGCGCAGTCTGGTCGGAAAGGTTCCCCTTGATCACCGCCTCGAGGGGAGAGACCACCCCTTTGTCCTCGATGAAATCGCCCAGCGAAGAATCCTCCTCTTCGCCGATCGGGGTTTCCAGGGAGATCGGCTCCTTGGCAATCTTCAGCACCCGGCGCACCTTTTCCAGCGGCAACTCCATGCGTTCGGCGATTTCCTCCGGAGTCGGCTCGCGGCCGATCTCCTGGACCAGCTGCCGACTGGTGCGGATCAGCTTGTTGATGGTTTCGATCATATGTACCGGGATGCGGATGGTGCGCGCCTGGTCGGCGATTGCCCGGGTGATCGCCTGGCGTATCCACCAGGTGGCGTAGGTCGAGAACTTGTAGCCGCGCTGGTATTCGAACTTGTCGACCGCCTTCATCAGACCGATGTTCCCCTCCTGAATCAGGTCGAGAAACTGCAGGCCGCGGTTAGTGTACTTCTTGGCGATGGAAACGACCAGGCGCAGGTTGGCTTCAACCAGTTCGGTCTTGGCCTGCTTGGCCTTCCATTCCCCCTGATTGACTTCCTTGAGCGATTCCAGCAGCTCCTCGGGGGCGAACCCGGATTCCTCCTCGACCTTGGCGAACTTGCGCTCGGCGCTCTTCAGGCGTTTTTCGACCACCAGCAGGGTATCCATCGGCTTGCCGAGTTCCTCGGCAACCTTCCGGGCCTCTTCCTCGCTCTTGCGCATCCGCTTGAGCAGTTTGCGCAGATCGGCGAAGGGCCGGCCGGCTTCGTTCTCGCAGGCCCGGACCTCGGCCTTGGCTTTCTTGACCTGTTCGGCGAGTTCCTTGAGCCGATCGAGAATCTTGGCGATCTGGTGGTCCTTGAGGCGGATCTGCCCCATCAGTTCGCCGATCTCCACGTTGACGGCCCGGATCTCCTTTTCCAGGGGTCTGCGACTTTTGACCGGAAGGCTGGCTGCTTCCTCGCGCAGGGCCATGAACCGCTCATAGCGATCGCGGACCTGCTGGATCAGCTCGACCACGCGTACGCGCTGACGCTCTTCGGCCTCGGCCCCTTCTTCCTCATCGTAATCGCGGGTAATCTCGGCGACGCTGATCAGCGCTTTGGCGAGCCGCTCACCGAGAGTGATCACTTCCTTGAAGGCGATCGGGGTTTTGACGATCACCCTGGCAACCAGAGTTTCGCCCTCCTCGATCCGCTTGGCAATCTCCACCTCACCTTCGCGGGTCAGCAGGGAAACCTGGCCCATCTCGCGCAGGTACATGCGCACCGGATCGCTGGTGCGCCCCATGACGTCGGTGTCGAACTCGGCTTCCTCCTCACCCTCTTCGACCGCATCGGCATCGTGTTCCTGGGGGAGGGAAATCTTCTGCTCGGCATCGACGACCTCGATATCCATGTCTCCGAACATGCTCATCACGTCATCGAGCTGTTCCGAGGAGATCATGTCAGGGGGCAGGATGTCGTTGACTTCATCGAAGGTGAGGAAGCCCTTTTCCTTGCCGAGCTGCATCAGCTGCTGGACTTCGTCACCACCGTTTTTCTTGCTCATCGG
This sequence comes from Desulfuromonadaceae bacterium, assembly GCA_041310635.1. Lineage (GTDB taxonomy): Bacteria > Desulfobacterota > Desulfuromonadia > Desulfuromonadales > BM103 > VAUL01. The sequence continues at coordinate 6,218 of JBFYXI010000259.1, forward strand.
CAATCCCCTCTTGATTACGACTTGAAAAAAGAAATCAAGTCTCTCGGAAATCTGTACATTATA
>JBFYXI010000273.1:0-2632 GCA_041310635.1 Desulfuromonadaceae bacterium
TCCGATAGACGACGGTTCCTGGCCGGGGCTGCCTTAGGGGTTAGGCCTCCGAAAGCTGCCGTTGGACCATCCAGTGAAATTTTCCACCGTCGGCTTACCGGCACCACGTCGAATTCACACAATCGGCAACAAGCGGAAATTCGTTCTCACCAGATAGCTGTCACTGGGACGGCTGGTTCGCACGGAAGGCTGACGCAAAGTCAATTCACACTTCTCGGCCAAAGGCGACGAAGGGTTTCAGTTTCGCCAAGTCCGCAGTGCCATGGCGGACACTGGCTTGGCTAGAACGGCTGCCGTCATCGGCTACGCCGGGACGTGGTCACAGAGCCGCTCCGAGGAGAATCCAAAGAAGCTTGGAAACCCGCTGGCTCAGGCGGGTTTGCACACGGGCATGGCGAGCCGGTGTGGGCTCGCCATGAGCCGCCCTGGAAGCCAGGGTTCTCGCGACGAAACGAAATCTGGTTCGAGACGGTCACGCACTCAGGGGTGACCGGCTTCAGACGTCAGGGTCCGGGCGCGCCGAAAGGTACCGGCGTCGCAGGTGGTGGCACGGCTCCTGCGACGCCGAGATACACGGTGACACTGCGAACCTTGCCGTAACCGTCCATGACCGTCATCGGCAGCACGCCTCCCGACTGCGCGATCGCATTCCGCAGGTCATCGGTCGACCCGGTCGAGAACTGTCCCGCGGTGAGAAGCGTTTCACCAGGCCTGAGTCCGGCGCGCGCGGCCGGTGATCCAGGCGTGACGGCGGTGATCCGCAGCGCCGGACTGGTCGGCCGGGCGGATGGCGGGAATCCCGGGGTCGCCGCGGGGGCCACGCCCGGAAGGTTCACCTGCACCGGCACCGCCATGATCCCGAGCGACATCCGCGGGACAGGTCCGCCTCCAACGCCTCCGCCCGGGGGCGGCAAGTTCGTCCAGCGCGTTTTAATCTGGCCCGTGCGGACATTCACGAAAGTCACTGACGTCTGCGAGTGGTGCTGTTCGAGTTGGAGGGCGCTGGTCAGAGGAACACCGTCGAGATGGGTGATCGTATCTCCGGCTTTGAGATTGATCTGCGGCTGGCTCAGGGGAGAGCCGGGGAACGGGTCTTGGGTGAGCTGGGCACCGTAGTAGGTTCCGTAAGGCGTCAGGTTGAAATAGATCCCCATCCTCGGTGAATACTGCACCGCGGCCGGCGGGGCGGCGGGGGCAACGCGAGGGGCCGCACGCGGCGCAACCTGGGCCTCGGCAGCGTGTTGCCAGCCTGCGAGCAGAAGCAACGCGGCGGAAGCCAGTATCCAGGCCGTTGTGGGAATTGTCTTCATTGAGATGTTCCTCGATCCACAGTGAGACCGCATGCGGCATCGGACTTCATTCAACATTCACGACCACGTACTGGGTACCAGAGGCCTGATAGTAGGTCCCCCCGCACTGGTGCAAGGTGGTGCCCTCGATCACGACGACCGTACAGGCAGGCGGCAGCGAGGCAACGTAAACATTGGTCGCGTAGATCATGCGTCGTGTGGTTCGCCGGGCCACGCCGGCGTAGCTGACCGGCGTCAGGGGACGGCCGACGATGGCATGGGCCTCCCTGACCATGGACATCCCCTCGATGCCGCTTCCCGGCTGGTAATCAGCAAAGGCCAGCACCAACCCGAGCGCCAGCATTCCAAGTGTCGATTGTTTCATCATTTGCCCTCCTGCTTGATCGCGATCTCACCGGTTTCATCAACCGGGAGCACCTCCACGGCGACCGCCCCCTTGGGCGGAATGAAATTGAACGCGGCGGGACTAATGACCGGATTGGTGTTCCAGTTGCTCAACTGAACGCTGTATTGTGGCGCCCCGGTCATCCACTTGGTGGTAATCACGTATTTCATGGGGAGGGGCTCATCGCCCGCTTTCACCCAGATCTGCCAGTCGACGTCGGGGGTACGGAACGCAAGGTGATGGGTTTCGACCCCGCTCACGAAAGCGCGGCCGTGATAACCGCTGCTGGTAACGCTCGACATGAGGGCCTTGTAAGGGTCGGACAACAACAGGTCGGCGCCCGGCAGGCTGAGACCCGTTCCTTGCTCGACCGCGCGGATGGCGTCGTCGAGAGTGCCCGGCACGTGCTTCTGCACGTAGGCATTCAGCGTCTCGCCATGCAAGGTGAGCTTGGCGCCGTCATAGACCAGCTTGGTGTCGGCAAACTTGCCCTGCCGGCTGATATATAAGCGCGACGGCCGCTTGATCAGCAGCTGCGCGTGGCTGTTCAGCTGAAGCTTCTGTCCCTCGGTCGTGATGACCTCGTTTCCAATGTCGGCCGACACGCTGAAGGCTTTTGTGCCGGCGAGGAACGTGGACATCGACCGCAGAATCTCGTCCGCGTGCGTATTGAGTTCGTCGGCCGCCGTTGCCGCTCCTGCCGGCAGGCTGAAGCAGACCGCGAGTGATGCGGCGAGCAGACCACGCCTGGATAAAGACACATGTTTCATACGATCTCCTTGCCGTTTCGGCAATTGTGGAAGGGGAAATGGGTTTGCGCCGAGACACGCAGCCTCCGCCGGGCTTCCTGCCACCAATGATCGAAGGCGCACCGATCACCTGCATGAAATGGGAGGCAGACAGGTCGTTCTCGATCAGCGATTCTTCCGGAGAGGTG
>JBFYXI010000286.1:0-4645 GCA_041310635.1 Desulfuromonadaceae bacterium
CCAGGCTAGCAGTTCCCGTTGACCGGCATGGGCCGAGAAGCCGCCGATGGTATGGATCTGGGCGTGCACCGGGAAAGCCTCGCCGAAGATGGTGACGGTCTTCGCCCCGTCGACGATCTGCCGCGCCAGGGTGCCGACGGCGGCGAAGCCGACGATGATCACGCTGCACTGCCGCCGGCCGAGATTGTGCTTGAGGTGATGGCGCACCCGGCCGCCGGTACACATGCCGGAACCGGCCAAGATCACCGCACCGCCGCCAATCCGGTTGATGGCCATCGATTCCGCGGTCTCCCGGGTGAAGTGCAGGCCGGGGAAGTCGAAGGGGTCCTGGCCGGACTGGAACAGCTCCGCGGTTTCCTGGTCGTAGCACTCCGGGTGGCGCTTGAAGATCTGCGTGGCCGAGATGGCCATGGGGGAATCGAGGAACACCTGCAGGGAGGCGGGGAGCACCCCCTGGGCCTTGCCGGCGTGCAGGTAGAAGAGCAGCTCCTGGGCCCGCTCCAGGGCGAAGGTCGGAATGACCACGTTGCCGCCGCGCTGCACGGTGGCATTGATGGCGGAGTAGAACTCCTCGATGGACGGCTGCAGCTCCTTGTGCGGCCGGTTGCCGTAAGTGCTTTCCATGATCACGACATCGGCCGGCGGCGGCGGTGCCGGGTCACGCAGGATCGGCCGCGCGCTCAGCCCGATGTCGCCGGAAAAGACCACGCGCCGCTGGCGGCTGCCTTCCTGGAGTTCGAGCACGATGCAGGCCGATCCGAGGATGTGGCCGGCGTCGATGAAGGTGGCGCGGATGCCGGCGGCGAGTTCCAGGGGCTGCCCGTAGCGCGCCGTCCGGCCGAAATGCCCAAGGGCGTTGAGTGCGTCGAGCGTGGTGTAGAGAGGCTCGACCTCTGCCGCCTTGCCGCGCTTGGCAGCGCGGCGGTTGCGGTAGCGCGCCTCTTCCTCCTCCAGCCCGGCGGCATCGAGCATCACCAGGCGGGCGAGTTCACGGCTGGCGGCGGTGGTGATGACCTCGCCGCGGAAGCCCCGGTTCACCAGCAGGGGGATGCGCCCGCAGTGGTCGAGGTGGGCATGGGTGAGGAGCAGGACATCGATCTTCGCCGGGTCGAACCCGAACTCATCGGCATTGTCCTCCTCCAGCTCGCGGCTCCCCTGGTAAAGCCCGCAATCGATCAGGATGCGGCGCCCGGCACATTCGACCAGGTGACAGGAACCGGTCACTCCCCGGGCCGCCCCGTGAAACGAGATTTTCATGGTCACGCTCCTCCCGCCACTCCGTCGCGATTGCCGGTTGCCGCGCTGCAGCAAAGGCGCTTGCATAAAGCTTAATGGGCCCTGCCCGTCTGTCAAAGGCTAACCCGTTCCAGGGACGGGCGCGGCCGGCCGGCCCGCCAAAGCGAAAGGGCCGGTCACCCGGCCCCTTCGCTTTGCTTGCACACGCAAATATTCAGTACCGCGCGTCGGCGTATTCCACCCAGCCGCCGGCCTCGACCAGTGCCTTGTCGAAGGGACTGATCTCGAAGACGAACCGCTCCTCGCGGCCGTTGCCGCGGGCAAGCAGCTGCTGCTCGCGCAGGTGCACTTCGATCTCCACCTTGCCGGCGGCAGCCTCCTCGAGGTCGAACAGCCGCTGGATCTCGACCGCAGGCAGTTCGATGGCGAGCATGCCGCAGTTGAACATGTTCTGGCGGAAGATGCGCGCGTAGCTCTCGGCGATCACCGTGTGGATGTCATTGACCTCGAGGACCCACGGCGCATGTTCGCGCGACGAGCCGCAGCCGAAATTGGCGCGGGTGACGATCACCCGGGCGCGCCTGAGCTCCTCCCCTTTCGGGTCGAACCCTTCCAGCTTGAGATCCTCGAGGCAGTAGGGCGTGAGCGCCTCCTTGGTGACCTCGGTCAGGTATTTGGCCGGAATGATCTCATCGGTATTGATGTCGGCCCGGTCGAGGAACAGCGCCGGCCCGCCGAAAGTTTTTTTCATCTTGAATACTCCCTATTAATAAACCCGTGTAGGGGCGAGGCGCTGCCACGCCCAGGTCGACCCACCGGGTCGCCCCTTGTATCGATCCGCTTCTCCTACAGCGTCCGCGCGTCGGTGATCACGCCGGTGACGGCGGTAGCCGCGGCGGAGGCCGGGCTCATCAGGTGGACCATGCCGCCCTTGCCCATCCGTCCGTTGAAATTGCGGTTGCTGGTCGAGGCGCACACTTCCCCTTCGGCCAGCACGCCGTTGCTCATGCCGAGACAGGCGCCGCAGGTCGGGTTGGTCACGCAGAAACCCGCATCCATGAACACCTGGATAATCCCCTCATTCAGAGCTTCTTGGAAGATCTGCGGCGTCGCCGGCGAAACGATGCCGCGCACCGTATCGGCGATCTTGCGCCCCTGCAGCACCGCGGCGGCCTGGCGCAGATCCTCGATGCGGCCGTTGGTGCAGGTGCCGATGTAGACCTGATCGACCCTGGCGCCGGCCATCTCTTTCACCGGCTTGACGCAGTCCGGCTTGAAACCGAACGTGACCTGCGGCTCCAGAGTCGAGACGTCGAAATTCAGGATCTTCTCGTAATGCGCATCGGCGTCGGCGCACCACCGCGAGTACTCGGCCAGTGCCGCCGCCTTGCTGGCGAACTCCCCCTGGATGAACGGCCAGAGATAGTCGACCGTGGTCAGATCCGGTTGGCAGATGCCGCAGGTACCGCCGGCCTCGATGGCCATGTTGCACAGGGTCATGCGCGCATCCATGCTCATCACCGCGACCACCGGGCCGTGGAACTCGATGACCCGGTCGGTGGCGCCGTTGACGCCGAGCTGGCCGATGACGAAGAGGATCACGTCCTTGGCCACCACCCCCGGCGCCAGGGTGCCTGTCAGGTTGATGCGGAGCGTCGTCGGCTCACGAAAGGCGCACACCCCCTTGAGGATGCCGACCTCGAGGTCGGTGGTGCCGACGCCGGCGGCAAAGGCCCCGAAGGCGCCATGGGTGCAGGTGTGCGAGTCGCCCATGATCACCGTGAAGCCGGGGCGGATGTAGCCCTTCTCCGGGAACAGGGCGTGGCACACGCCGTTGCGGCCGACGTCGAAGAAATCCCTGATCTGGTGGCGGCGCGCCCAATCGCGCAGCATCTTGGCCTGCAGCGCGGTCTTGCTGTCCTTGGCCGGGGTGACGTGATCGATGACGGCCTTGATGCGGGTCGGATCGAAGACCCGGTCCTTGCCGCGCCATTCCAGGTCGGCAATCGCCACGGGGGTGGTGATCTCATGGCAGAGCACCCGGTCGAGGTTCAGCACCTTGGTGCCCGGGAACGGCTCGTCGCGCAAGTGCGCGGCGAAGATCTTTTCAGCGGTGGTCTGGCCCATGCAACACTCCTCGAAACCATCTCAATGATGGATAGTCAACTTCTCGAAAAATCGCAAGGGGCGAGGGAAGTTTCTCCTCACTCCTCACAGCTGGTGCGGATTGCGTTTGGCCTTCGACAGCCCCTTGTTGAGGGCATTGATGAACGCCTTGGCGCTGGCCACGATGATGTCGGAGTGCGCCCCCTGCCCCAGCACCTCGCGTCCGCCCACGTCGAGGCGCACGGTGCACTCGCCGAGGGCATCGGTGCCGCCGGTGATCGAACCGATGCCGAAATGCAGCAGTTTCGGTTCCATCCGGGTCAGCTTCTTGATTGCCTTGAAGGTGGCATCCACCGGCCCGTCGCCAAGCACCGCGGTTTTTTTGCGGCGGCCGTTGATTTCCAGCTCCACGGTGGCGGTGGGTGCCGCGAAGGATCCCGAGGAAACATTCATCTGCACCAGCTTGATCGCCTCGGGAATACGGATGATCTCGTCGGCGACGATGGCATCGAGGTCCTCGTCGAAAATCTCCTTCTTCTGGTCGGCCAGGGTCTTGAAACGGACGAAGGCCTTTTCGATATCCTCTTTCGACAGCTCGTAGCCGAGTTCCTTCAGGCGGGCAATGAAGGCATGCCGCCCGGAGTGCTTGCCGAGCACCAGTTTGTTGGTGTTCAGGCCGATCGACTCGGGGGTCATGATCTCGTAGGTGCTCTTCTCCATCAGCACTCCGTGCTGGTGGATCCCTGCCTCGTGGGCGAAGGCATTGGCGCCGACGATCGCCTTGTTCGGCTGCACCACGATGCCGGTGATGGTCGAGAGCAGGCGACTAGCGGCATAGATGTGCTCGGTGTTGACCCGGGTCTTGAACGGCAGGATGTCGTGGCGTGTGCGCAGCGTCATCACCACCTCTTCCAGGGAGCAGTTGCCGGCCCGCTCGCCGATGCCGTTGATGGTGCACTCCACCTGTTCGGCACCGGCCTGCACGGCCGCCAGCGAGTTGGCCACGGCCAGGCCGAGATCGTTGTGACAATGAACGGAAAGCAAGGCTTTCTCGATATTTGGCACATTTTCCTTGAGGTAGCGGATGATATTGAAATACTCTGAAGGGATAGTGTAGCCGACCGTGTCGGGGATGTTCACCGTCCTTGCCCCAGCCTCGATCACCGCCTGCACCACCTTGGCCAGGAACGGCAAACGAGTGCGCACGGCATCCTCGGCGTAAAACTCGACGTTGGGGGTATAACCAGCAGCGCGCCGAACCGCCTTGATCGCCGTGTCGATGACCTGCTGCTCGCTCATCTTC
>JBFYXI010000032.1:0-6571 GCA_041310635.1 Desulfuromonadaceae bacterium
TCTTCCAGCAGCTCCAGGGTTTCGGCGTCGAGATCGTTGGTCGGCTCGTCGAGCACCAGCACGTTGGCCGGCCTGGTGAAGAGCCTGGCCAGCAGCAGGCGGTTGCGCTCGCCGCCGGAGAGGATGCGCACCGGGGTGCGGGTTCGCGCCGGGGAGAAGAGAAAGTCCTGCAGGTAGCCGATGACGTGGCGCGGCCGGCCGTTGATGACCACGGTATCGTTCCCTCCGCCGACGTTCTCCTGCACGGTGGCGTCGAGGTCGAGTTGCTCGCGCAGCTGGTCAAAGTAGAGCACCTCGCGGCGGGTGCCGAGGCGCACGCTTCCCGTCTGTGGTTGAAGCTCGCCGAGGAGCAGTCGCAGCAGGGTGGTCTTTCCCGATCCGTTCGGCCCGATGATGCCGATCCGGTCGCCGCGCAGGATGGTGGTGGAGAAGTCGCGGATCAGCGGCTGACCGTCCCAGGCGTAGGCGATCCCCTCAACCTCGGCGACCAGGGCGCCGGAGCGTTCCGCTTCCTGCATCTGCAGCTTTGCCGGGCCCTGCCGTTCGCGCCGCCGCCGCCGCTCTTCGCGCAGTTGCTGCAGGGCCCGCACCCGCCCCTCGTTGCGGGTGCGCCGGGCCTTGATCCCCTGGCGGATCCAGGCCTCCTCCTCGGCCAGCTTCTTGTCGAACAGCGACTGGCGGGTGATCTCCGCCTCGAGCAGAGCCTCGCGGCGCTCGACAAACTGGTCATAGTCGCAGCCGAAGGCGAACAGCCGGCCGCGGTCAAGCTCCGCCACCCGGTTGGCCAGGCGGCGGGCGAAGGCCCGGTCATGGGTGACGAACACCAGGGTCTTGACGTGCTTGAGAAGGAAATCTTCGAGCCAGAGGATGGTGTCGATATCGAGATGGTTGGTCGGCTCGTCCAGCAGTAGGATGTCGGGGGCGGATACCAGGGCCCTGGCCAGCAGCACCCGGCGCTTGGTGCCGCCGGAGAGGGCGGCGAACTCCGCGTCGGCATCGAGGCCGAGGCGGTTGAGCACCCGCTCCACCTCCTGGTGCAGGCTCCATGCGCCGCCCTCCTCCAGGCGGTGCTGCCACGGCTCCAGTTCGGCCATCCGGGCGGCCGCAGTCCCCATGCCGGTGGCGACGATGTCGAAGATCGACCCGGCCAGGTCCCGTGGCACCTCCTGGGAGACCAGGGCGGTTTTCAGCCCCTGCCGGCGGTGAACCTCGCCGCCGTCCGGGGGCAGTTCGCCGGCGATCACCTTGAGCAGGGTCGACTTGCCGGTGCCGTTGCGCCCCAGCAGGCACAACCGCTCCCCCGCCTCGATCTGCAGGTTGACGCCATCGAAGAGCGGCGGGCCGCCGAAGGCCAGGTTCAGATTGCGCAGGGTGATGAGCGCCACGGGATGCCTTGGTGAGGGGTGGTCTTCAGTTGCCGGCGATCATGCCGGATTGCGCGGCGGCGGGCAAGCGGAAGCTGTCGGCGTTGCTGCCTGCTTTCACGGCAGCTTCGGGATCGCTTCTCGGTGTGCCGGTTCCTCGGGGGTGGGTGGCGCGTAATTCCGCGACCAATCCTCCGGTTTGCCGTTGCGGGCGGATATCCCGTCCACGGTTCGGCAGAAATCAAGGCAGATTCAATAGCCAGGCAAAGAGTGAGGCCAGCAGCAGGAGCAGCAAAGAACTGACCAGTGCCACGATTTTGGCAAGATAAAGACGCATGATCAGCCCCTTGTCAGACCAGGTCGAACAGTTCCGAGTGAATTTTGTATAGGGGCACCCCTTGCCGTGACAAGGCTCGCTCCGCTGCCGAGATCATGGGTGTAGGCCCGCAGATGAAGTATTCCCGCATCATTTTGTCTTCCGGCAGGTGGCGAGCAAAGATGTCTTCCCTCAGGTATCCGCTTTCCCCTTGCCAATTTTCAGGGGGTTCGCTCAATACATAGACAACTCTCAAGTCGAGTCGGGTCGTGAGGGTCTGGATCTCCTCACGGAAGGTCAGCCGCTCCCAGGTATGATAGGCATAGAATAGCAGCAGTGGCCGGCCGTCGCCGCGGTCAGCAAGAGTGCGCAGCATACTCATGATCGGTGCAATGCCTACTCCCCCGGCAACCAGGACAAAACCGGAAGCTTGGCTGCGATCCACCGAGAAGGCCCCATAAGGACCGTCGAGGTAGGCGAGGGTACCGGGCTCCACGGTTTTGACACGTCGAGTGAAGTCACCCAACTCCTTAATGGTGAAGTGCAGTTCACCTGCGAGCTGTGCGCTCGAAGAAATGGAAAAAGGGTGCTCATGCATGGCAAAAGGCGAACTCCAGAGAGTGAGCCAGGCAAATTGTCCCGGCAGAAAACGAAAGCCGCCATGTCCCTCGGGTCGAAGCACCAGGGTCCAGGTACTCCCCCGTTCAGCAATGACCTGCTGCACCTTGTAAGGACGTCGCAGCATCTGCAGGGGGCGGATCAGTCTTACTTGAACGATGGCGGCCACACAGGACAGGGCGATGATCATCCAAAGGCGGCTCTTCCAGGGCATGGCACTGAAGTGTTCCGTCCCGGAGATGTGAGCGACGGCCAGCACCAGGGCCGCGACCGCCAGCACCATGTGCCATAAACGCCAGCCGTCGTAATGAATGCCCAGCACCTTGCGCCACAGCGAGGTTGCCATGAGCACGCCCAGCAGCAGCATCGAAGCGACCCCGCACCCTAAGTGCCAGGGGATGTACCGGGGATGCAGAAAAGAGAGAAGGGAGGGATCTTCCGCAAAAAGAATGACCGGATGGGCGAACACGAAGAGAAAAGCCGTCAGGGAGGTCAGTCGGTGGAAATAGTAGATAAGATCGATCCCGAAAGGCGCGGTTGCCCGATGAAAACGGGCGGTAAGGACAAACATCACCGCCATCATTGCCGTCCCCGCGAATCCCAAAGCCAGAGACAGATCAATCCAGAAGCCGCTTCCCTCCGGGGCTGGCTCCAGCAGCAGGACAAAGAGGGGCGCGGTCACCAGCAACAGGTAGAGGCCGATGTAAAGAATGCCCCGCAGGATGTTTTTCACTAAGGTTTCATTCCTTTCACCGTCGAGAGGGGGTGAGGCTCCCCGAAGAAGGCCCTCCGTTTCGCGTGTTCCTTTTGAAAAAATCGGTAGCGGCACGGAAGCGTTGAAGCAAACGAGGAGCCAGCCTCCTGCCGATTTTGTTCACGCGCCCCTGTCGCAACGACGTCCCTGGAACAACAGTGACGCGAGCCTCCGCCGCTCAAGTCTGGAAAATTTCAGGGAGCATCTCCGCATCGAACTCGTCAGCCGTCCTGCGGCTTGCCGGGTGAATCTGGCCCGCACGCCTGGAGAACATAGAACGTGTAGCCGTAGTAATCGCTGTATCGCTCGAACAACGCCATCTCCTGCTCGGTTTCGCGGATGATTTCCCGGTTGGACGGGGTCGCTTCCATCCGCTTGATCTTTGCGCGGAGCGGTTCGTAATAGTTTTTCCACCAGGCCCGGGCCGGCAGTCTTCGGGTAAAGGCGACCTTGAAACCCGCCCTGCCGGCCCTGATGATATTTTGGCTCTCGCTACCCATGTCCGGATATGCGTCCTGCCAGAATGCAAGCGCCGGTCCGGGCCTTTCCTCCTTGAACCAGCTCAGTTCCGAGACGACGGCAATGCCGCCGGTCGCCAGCAGCGGGCGCCAGGTCCTCAGGGCTTGCTCGAACCCCAAATTGTATGCGGCGCCCTCGGACCAGAGCAGATCGATTGAACCAGGTGGCCAAGCAAGCGCGGCCATGTCGGCGCAAATCGGTACGACCAGATGATCAAGACCGGCCCGCCTCGCGTTGACTTTCAACTCCTCGATGAAAACCGCCGAGAAATCGACTGCGGTGACCTGGCATTGGAAGCAATCCGCCAGCATCAGGGCGCCGGCCCCGGTGCCGCAGCCCAGGTCGGCTATGCGCGGTTTTGCCGGCAAGGCGGGAAGTCTCCGCAACAGGGTCCGCGTGAAGCCTGCATCGCCCGGCCCCTGGCGGCGCAGGCCACGGTGCAGTTCGACCAGGGCGGCCATCTGTGCGGTTTGCGGATCGCTGTTCACTCTCAATGAGCCAACTTCAATGTGGCAACCCCGGCGACAATCAGTGCAACGCCCAGGTATCTTGCGAATGAAGCTGGATCTCCGTAATACAGTACGCCTACAAAAAATGTTCCTGCAGCGCCAATGGGCCTTTTTGGATCTGGTGCGTCCGGCCAAGAGCAAGAAGCTGCCGGTGGTGCTGTCACAAGCCGAAGTCCGGACGATTCTGGGCTATATCCGCAGCCCGGTGGTCGCCATGGCGTTGCGGCTGATCTATCTGTGTGGCTTGCGGGTTTCCGAGGCGGCACGGCTGACTCTGGCCGATGTCGACTGGGAGCGACGGCTGGTTTGGGTGCGTGGTGGCAAAGGGGGAAGGGATCGCTCCGTTCCCGTGTCGGCCGAGATGCTGGAGCCCCTGCGCGACTACCGGCAACGGAGCCGGTGCCGTTCGTGGCTCTTCCCAGGCAACAACGGCGGACCGCTCTCCATCAGCGCACTGCAAAGGGGGTTCCGCGATGCCAGAGACCAAAGCCGCGTGGAGAAACAGTCCAGTGTTCATACCCTGCGCCACTCTTTCGCCACCCATTTGCTGGAGCATGGCGTCGATCTGCGCGTGATCCAGGAGTTGCTCGGACACCAGTGCCTGCAAACCACCACCATCTACACCCACCTCACCGTCGGTGTGCTGGCTCGCCTCGATGTGGCGCTGGAGCAACTCAACGCCGGCGTCTAGCCGATGGTCGAGTTGGCCGACATTGTCGGCCGCCATGGCGAGGCGTATCTTTCGCGCTTCGGCACCCACATTCTGCCCAGCCATCGCCGCGCATTGAGCGACATTGCTGACTGTCGTACCGCAACTCTGGGCGGACGGCTCTTCTCTTGTCCCTCATGCGGCCATCAACATTACGCCTACCACTCCTGCAACAACCGCAGCTGCCCCAAGTGCAGCGGCGCCCGCACCGGACGCTGGCTCGCCAAACGCGAAGAGGATCTCCTCCCCGTTCCTTACTTCCACGTGGTCTTCACCCTGCCGGAGCCTTGGCGGGAAAGGGTCCGCTCCCACCAGAAACAACTGCTGCCGCTGTTGATGCGCGCGGCGGCCCAGTCGCTGTTGACCCTGGGAGCTGATCCCCGGTATCTGGGCGGCGAACTCGGTCTGCTCTGTGTCCTGCACACCTGGACCCGCACCTTGGTCTACCATCCCCACGTCCATTGCCTGGTCCCGGCGGGAGCCCTCGGCAGGGACGACACCTGGAAGCCGGCGCGCAAGGGGTTCCTGCTGCCGGTGCGTGCCCTGTCGCGCCTCTTTCGTGGCAAGTTCCTGCATGGCGCACGTCAACTTTTGCCTCGCGAGGAACGCCCCGCCTACAACGACCAGGAGTGGGTGGTCTACTGCAAGCCAACCCTCAACCGTACCCGCAAGGTGCTGGCTTACCTCGGCCGCTATGTCCACCGCGTCGCCATCACCAACCGGCGCATCCTCGCGCTGGAGAAGGGCCGGGTCACCTTCCGGTGGCAAGAGAACACCACCGGCGCGACCCGCTTTATGACCCTCCCCTCCGAGGAGTTTCTGCGGCGCTTCCTGCAGCACGTCCTCCCCAGGGGAACGCACAAGGTGCGTTACTACGGCCTGCTCAGCCCGGCTCGGCGCCTCCGGTTCAAACGGTTGCAACTGTTGCTGGCCGAACGTTGTCAAAAGCAAGCGCAGGCGACGGGCGCAGCCACGCGATCAACCGAGTCGTCATGCCCGAATTGCGCCACCGGGACACTGGTCATCGTCGGGCGCCTCCCGCTCAGTGCCCGCAGCCCGCCGCACCAGATCCCTGATCGCAACCAAAATATGACCGGGACGGGCGCATGAGCGGCTGGTGCAGGGGAGGTCTGTGCCCGAGACAGACCGGACCGCAAAAAACCCGAGAAACCGTTGACCGTGGCAACACAAGAGTGGCCGCCGACATGAACCAGCCCGCCAAAATGACAAATCCTCCATTGTCGTCGACTCATATTCCCGCTATGCTGTTTCCCGCACCACAACAAGCCCCCCGATAAAAACCCATATAATACGAGATGGTGGTCGGGTTTTCGTTCAACCAAGTCTTTGCGGCGGCTGCGCTGCCGCAAAAACTCTGATTCGTTAGCTGGCCAACCCCCATTACTATCAACCAAAGGAACATGTCATGAGAATAGTCCCGAGAACTTTATGGCAAGTGTTGCCCCTGATCGTAGTTCTATCACTTGCGAGTGGAGCCGGCGTCCGTGCCCAAGACGCAGCCGACCAGAACCGTGCGGCGCTGACGGAGTCTTCCTGGCGCAGCCAGTCGCTGCGCGACCAGACGGCCACCGGCCCCACCGGCAGTGTGACGACGGCCGAGGCCCTGACGGTCAACCGGCGCATGGGCGTCGAGGTCAAAGCGGTCAACGAGCTTGCGCCCGGCCTCTATTCGCTCGCCGGGTGGGGCATCGGCATCAGCTACGCGATTGATGCGCCGGGCGGCTGGATCATCATCGACACCGGTGACACGACCGCAGCGGC
>JBFYXI010000034.1:0-12065 GCA_041310635.1 Desulfuromonadaceae bacterium
TGCCAGCCAGAGACCGTGCAGGTTGCAATATTCGCGAACCGTCACCTGTTTGGCGGTCACCGGGAAGGTCGCCTCGGGAGCCTGGCCCGGTTGCAGCTGTTGGCGGTAGACCTTGCCGTCGGCGAGCAGTTCGATCCACTCGATGTAATGTGCCGCCTCCATCGGATGGGGCACGCTGCCGACCTTGACGGTGATGCTACTGGCGCCGAATTCGATGACCGGCACGTGCTTTTCCTTGGAGGCATCGACCGTATTCTCGACCATCAGGACCATCCGCTCGTTGCAGCAGACCAGCGCCCCGGCGCCGGGGTGCACGACTTCCACCATGTTGCCGCACAGGTTGCACTTGTAAATTTCATTCAGCTTGGGCATCGTCTCTCTCCTTCGGGTTTAGTAGTTTTCTCCCAGAATTTCAAAGTGGGCGCGGGGGTGTGCGCAGGCGTCGCAGGACTCCGGTGCTTCTGTGCCTTCATGTAGCCAGCCGCAATTGCGGCAGTGCCAGATGACCGGCTGGTTGCGTTTGAATACCTGCTCGTTCTCGATGTTGGCCAAAAGCGTCCGGTAACGCTTTTCGTGGTATTTTTCAGCAACCGCGATGGCCCCGAAGACCCGGGCGATCTCGGGAAAACCTTCGCTGCGGGCGGTGGCGGCAAAATCCGGGTACATGCTGGTGCACTCGTGCTGTTCACCGGCCGCGGCCTCGCGCAGGTTGGCAGCGGTGGTGCCGATCACGCCGGCGGGGAAGCTGGCCGTAATCTCCACCTCACCGCCCTGCAGCATCTTGAACAGGCGCTTGGCATGTTCCCGCTCCTGGTCGGCGGTCTCCTCAAAGATGGCGGCGATCTGTTTGTAGCCTTCCTTGTCGGCCTGTTTCGCATAGTAGCTGTAACGGTTGCGGGCCTGACTCTCGCCGGCGAAGGCGGCCAGGATGTTCTTTTCGGTCTGGGTGCCTCTGAGGGACATAGTGACTCCTTTCGGGATGATGAAAATTGGCTGAAATTCTAGCACAACCTGGCGTCCGCGCAATGGTGAGCGAATTGGTCATTAATCTTTGGTGAAAAAACGGGGCCTTCCCCCAGGAAGGCCCCGCATGACCTCTTTATCATCCCGCCAGCTTACTTCTTGTGGCAGTCGCCGCACTTGTTCGGGGCGCTCTTGGCTTTGTGGCAGTCCTTGCAGACCGCGCCGTGAGCACTTTCCTTGGTCACTGCGATCTTGGCCGGGGCCGCATCGCCGTGGCAATCTTTGCAGGTAACTTTGTCGCTGTGAGCTTTGTGGTTGAAGGTCACGTTGCCCTGCTTGCCCTCGTAGGTGTAGGTGTCGGCGGCTACGGCGACGGTGGCGGCGGCGAAGGCCAGGATCATCAGCAGCACAATCAGCTTTTTCATCTTTCTCTCCTTCTGGTTAGCGGTAATTTATGAAACGAACGTAATTTTGACCAACTGAGGGTGGTGGTGTCAAGTAAAATCTGGCACAGAAAAGTCTTGGTAAGATGATGGGGAAGTGTTAATCTTCAACGATGAGGCTAGTGCCGGCCATGGCACGATCCGCTGCAAAGGGGGGCTTTCCGCATGAGATACCTGGCCGTGGGTATGGTGATCCTCCTGATGGTCGGCTGTTATGCGCGCTGGGAGCATGCGGAAAAGCGGCGTATCGATTTTGAAGTTGACGATCGCGAGTGTCAGGTTCTGGCCGGCGGCGCCTCCCAGGGGGTCGAGCCGGGCCGGGAGCGGATGAGCTACGAGAGCTGCATGTGGGAGCGCGGCTGGCACAAGAAGCAGGCCATCTGGTTTTTCGACCCCGTCGAAAAGTAGCAGATCGACGCGGTTTGCTGTCAAAGCGGGGCCGGCGGGGAATCCGCCGGCCCCGTTGATTTCGCTGAGGTTGACATCCTGCCGGGAGCGGGGAAGATATATTTAAGACGGGGGGCAACCTCAGCATTTGCCTGGGATGGGGGGATAAGCGATGGGCCGACCGATGCAATCACGCCAGGCCGGGCAGCGCAGCCGGAGTGCCAACCGGAGCTGGCTGCAGGAGCAGATGAACCCCAATTTCTTCCTGGCTATGCGTGACGAGCCGAGCGCCCTGGGCATTCTGACCCGCGCCCTGGACACCCTGCAAAACAACCGTCGCCTGATCCTGGCCGACCGGCCAAACGCTCTGATTCTGGCCACCATCAACGCTCCCGGCTCTCTCTACGACACTCTGACCCTGCGCAATGTGACGGAGCGCGAGATCTCTTATGCCATGTTCGCCCATTCAGCGGGGCCGCTCCCCGCTATGGCGCAGCAGTTGGAGATTGTCCGCCTGGAATTCGACCGCAAGAGCGATGCCGCCATTGCCCTCGATTACGACGTCGAGGTGCCGGCGGCGATTCGACGCAAAGTGGCGTGCGCCATGCGCCGTTACTGTCCAGGCGTTGACGGTCGTCAACTCGATGCACTGCTCGGCATCCTCTGGCTGAACAACGAGCAGTATGTCCGGGTTGCGCCGCCCCGGCGGGTGGCACAGACCCTCGAGTTGTTCTTTGAGGCCCAGCGCCGCGGCGGCTTCTATCTGCACATCACGCCGATGGAGGACGATTCCGGCGAGACCCGGGTCTCCCTCGGCGTTGGCAATCCGCCGCAGCGCGATTTCCTGCTGCAGGTGATGGAAGTCTTCCACCGCCTGGGCATCGCCGTCAATCGGGCCTACTGTCTGACCATCAGCAGTGGCATCGACCCCTACTTTTTGGCCAGCTACTACGTGCGGTGCCGCGACGGTCAATCACTGGCGGCGGGTACCGCCCTGCACCAGCGGCTGCGCGAGGAACTGACCACCACTCAGCTGCTGGCGACAACCTCGCACGTCTACCGGGAGTTCGTCACTGTCGGCCTGATGAGCGGTGCCGAGGCAGCCCTGGTCAACGCCTTCATCAGCTTCAGCCACACCAGCCTGGCCCACAACCAGCCCGACCGTTTCGGCCTTGACGAGGTGCAGGGTGCCTTCCACGCCAACCCGCAGATCACCCTGCAACTGGTCGCCCTGTTCCACGCCCGTTTCGACCCGGCGCTGTCCGATCGGGCCGTGGTCTATGCCGCCGCCCTGGCCGAGGCAGAGGCGGCGGTTGCCGGCTATAACACCGGGCGGCGCTATCTCGATGCGCTCCGCCGCGAGATTTTCCGCTGCAGTCTGATCTTCATCCGCCACACTCTGAAGACCAATGCTTTCGTTAACGACAAACAGGCGCTGGCCTTCCGGCTCGACCCGGCCTATCTGACCGAACTCGGTCCCGAGTTTACCGCGGACCTGCCGGCAGGAGTGCCGTTTCGCATCACCTTCTTCTACGGGCGGTCCGGTTTCGGCTACCACGTCGGCTTTTCCGAGATCGCCCGGGGTGGCTGGCGGACGATCATCGCCCGCAGCGAAGATGACCTGGTTACCAGCGCCAATACCCTGTTCCGCGAAACCTTCGTGCTGGCCCATACCCAGCACGCCAAGAACAAGGACATCTACGAGGGCGGCTCGAAGATGGTGGTCCTTCTCGATGCCGCCAACCTGGGTCGAGCCGCGGAACAGGCGGTCGAAACGATCCGTCTCTACAAGCTGCAGTACGGGATCATCGGCGCCTTTCTCGATCTGTTCGTCACCCGCGACGGGGTGGCGGCGCATCCCGAGGTGGTCGACTATTACCGTAAAGACGAGGCGATCGAACTCGGTCCTGACGAGAACATGCACGACGTCATGGTTGAAGCGATTGCCGCCCTCTCGAAGCGGCGCGGCTATCTGCTTGGCAGCGGCATCATGTCGAGCAAGCAGGCGGGGATCAACCACAAGGAGTACGGGGTCACCTCCACCGGGGTGGTGACTTTTGCCGAAATCGTGATGCAAGAGCTGGGCATCGACATGCGCCATCAGCCGTTCCGCCTCAAGTTGACCGGAGGGCCGAACGGCGACGTGGCCGGCAACGCGCTGCGCCTGCTGCTGGCCCGCGCCCCTCAGGTCCAGTTGGTCATGATCCTCGACGGCACCGCCGCTTTGGTCGATCCCGCTGGCGCCGACCATGCCGAGCTGCAGCGCATCGTGCTGCGCCGCGACCTCGATGCCTTCGACCCGCAGGCGCTGCACCCCGGCGGGGTGCTGCTGCTGCGCAGCGGCAGCCGCCGGGAAGGGCTGAAGGAACTGTACCGGCGGGTGACGCGCACGGCGGTGGGACTGCAGGAGGAATGGATTTCCAGTGACGAATTCGCCCGCCAGTTCAGTGCCCTGGTCTTTACCGTGCCGGCCGATCTGTTCATCCCCGCCGGCGGTCGCCCCGAAACGATCGACGGCGACAACTGGCCGCGCTTCCTCCTCGCCGATGGCGCGCCATCGGCCCGGGCCATCGTCGAGGGCGCCAATTCGTTCCTGACCCCCGAGGCGCGGGTGGAGCTGCAGCGCAAGGGGGTGCTGATCATGCGCGATGCCTCGGCCAACAAGTGCGGGGTGATCTCCTCCTCCTACGAGATCATCGCCAATCTGCTCATGAGCGAGGCGGAGTTTCTGGCCTGCAAGGACCGTTATGTCGGCGATGTCCTGCACATCCTCGAGCAGCGGGCCGGCGATGAGGCGCGGCTGATCCTCAAGCGCCGCCGCATCCAACCGGAGCTGCTCTGCACCGAGATTTCCGATGCCCTGAGCGGCGAGATCAACGGTCACTACGCCCGTCTGTTCCGCTACTTCCAGGCTCATCCCGAGCTCACCCTGCGCGAGCCGTACCGCCGCGCCCTGCTCGCCCACCTGCCGGCGCTGCTGCGCGAGGAGCCCCGTTTCCGCAGGCGCCTTGGGCGGTTGCCGCCGCAGTACCGAGCGGCGATTCTCGCCGCCGAGATCGGTTCTTCCCTGGTTTACCGAGGCGATCGCGAGGCCGATTACGCGGATACCATCCGCCTGCATCTGTTGCGGCATTTCGGCAAGGGGTGAACGAACGGCGCTGCCGCTGACCAGCTTGGCGCATCCGGTGGGAGATGCGCCGCTTCCCGACAAGGAGAACATCTATGCAAGTGGTGGCTTTCAACGGCAGTCCCAGGGCCAACGGCAACACCACTGCGGCCCTGCAATTGGTGGGAAATGAGCTTGCCGCGGCCGGCATCGACTTCAGTGTGGTCCATGTCGGCAACCAGCTGGTCCGTGGTTGTACCGCCTGCGGCCAGTGCATCAAGAACCGCAACGAGCGGTGCGTGATCGAGACCGACGAGGTCAATGCCTGGGTTCAGCGGATGAAAGCCGCCGACGGCATTCTCCTCGGCTCGCCGGTGCATTTCGCCTCGGTGAGCGGGACGATGAAGTCGTTTCTCGATCGCGCCTTCTACGTGGCCGGGGTCAACGGCGGGCTGCTGCGCCATAAGGTCGGCGCCTCAGTGGTGGCGGTGCGCCGCTCCGGAGGGGTGACCACCTTCGATGATCTCAACCACTACATCAATTACGCCGAGATGATCATGCCCGGCGCCAACTACTGGAACGTCATCCACGGCACCCGCCCCGGCGACACGGTCCAGGATGGCGAGGGGGAGCAGATCATGCGCACCCTCGGCCGCAATCTGGCGTGGCTGCTGCAGTTGATCGCCCACGGTCGTGCCGCGGTTCCCGCCCCGGCCGCCGAGAGCAAAGTTTTCACCAACTTTGTGCGTTGAGCGGTTGCGGTGCCGTCGCACGCTACGTGACGGACTGATCAGTTCAGGGCACCTGGCTCCGCAGAAAAGCGGCGAGAATGACCGCGAAAAAGAGCAGCAGTCTCAGCACGATGGTCAGCCAGTACTTGCGCGGCTGGTCCTTCCTGAGTATTTTGCCGAAGCCGATCAGCCAGGTTTCCCGCCGGGAGAGATCCTTGGCAAGTCCCCAGGCGATCAGCACGGCGGCCACCAGATACAGCCAGAGCATGATTGTTCAACCTCCCTGATGTGACGTGACCAGCGCCCGCATTGCGCATTTGAGCAGTTGCAACCGCGGCTTGTCACCCCAAAAAATACGAACTCCCACGTTCCTGCGGAGAAGCTTCCGGAATAGACTTTCCCCAGTTGTACCCCCCTTACTTCCGCCCCGTCGCGCCCTCCCGCAGCGGGGCGTTTTTTTGCCTCCCTCCCTCCCCACGCAGAAAACGCCCGTGGGTGCGATTGTGATCCGGAACCGCCGGTTTTCCCTGGAAACTGCTGCACGGTTCGGCAGACGGTCAGGGCGGGCCGGGGTGGGTGGCGCACTGCGCGAAGTGAAGATAGCTCAGTTTAATTTTGCCTACAGAGGCTTAACTGTAAAACTTCCAGCCGTGCTCACGATTAAAGTGAACGCCAAAACGTTGTCGCTACAAATAATTCTATATATAAAACCCCGATAATCCTCGCCAATAAAATACACATCCTTGCATGAGTTACAATGATAACCATTCTTTCTTATGATTTCAGCGAAATCATTTTTGAGTTTGTTGTCAGTAATTTTCTCAACCGCGAACGCATTTGCGGATACAAGCAGAATCATGATCGAAAGCAAAAGCTTTTTCATAAGATTCCTTTCCCGTGCTAATTCTCAATGTATCTATGATACATCATATGATAACGAATTCAGCGTAAAAATACCCCCGGATTCGACGGGGGCTGCGGCCGGGGGAGCATATCCGGTTGCAAGGCTGTTCGCGTCGGGCGTTGCCGCCCCAGTTTTGAATGTCACATAGACGCTAATCCTCTGGTGTGTCCTTGTTGGTCATTTGCAGTTCATGAAAAAAAGGAGCGAAACATCCCAGTTCGGAATCAACGGATTGGGTCTTCACCACCCGTTGCTCATGGAAAAATGAATAAAATTGTTGTATATTCGGAAAATAAGCGGGAGGGCGTGATGGCTTTCAGTAAGCAACAACTTGAACGAGTCGCGGCATTGGCTCGCGAGTACGGGGCAACACGGCTGATCCTTTTCGGCAGCGCCTTGGAGCATCCCGAGTCTGCCCGCGATCTGGATTTGGCGTGTGACGGAATACCAGGCTGGAAGCTTTATGAGTTGGCGGCCAGGCTTGAAAATGAATTGAAAGCGCCGCTCGACCTCATACCCCTTCAGCCACCAACCCGGTTTACTCGTCACATCGAGCGTCAGGGCAGGGAATTGCTGTGACCTCTCTGGAGCTGCGGGAAGAAATTGATATTCAGCTGGAACTGATGATGGCAACCGTCGGCGAGGTGGTTGCTCTCTGTCGTGATGTTGAAGGTCGCGAGCCGACCGTTAGAGAGAAGACCGCTGCGGCTGCTTTTGTCGCCCAGTTCTACGGCGGCATCGAAAATATCCTGAAACGCATCCACTGTTACTATGGGGTCTCGCTCCCCGATGGCGAAGCGTGGCATATCGAAATGTTCCAGCGTTTCTGCCAGCCGGGGTGTGGGCCTCTGCCGCTTTTGTTAGATGATCAATTGATGACGACTCTTGCTCCATACCGGAAGTTCCGGCACGTGGTTTACCACGGCTACGGCGTACAACTGGATTGGGAGCGGATGTCAGGAGGTCTCAGCCGTATTGAGGAAGCCATGGGTTGTTTTCGTGGGCAGTTGAGAAGTATCTGATTACATTAGTTGATTAGTAAGTGCCCAGAAAAAATGAGGCTGTTTTTACTCATTTAAGCCTTTTCATTTATTCTCCCAGTTGTGACTAGGAAAAAACAAGGGGTTGCGGATAATCGACCGCAACCCCTTGTTTTTATTGGAGCCACCTGCCGGAATCGAACCGGCGACCTATTGATTACGAATCAATTGCTCTACCATCTGAGCTAAGGTGGCGGATGGTACGCAAGCCCGCATCTTCTAGCATGAAACGGTTCCGGGTTCAATCCTATTTCCAAAAGCCGTGAGGAGTGAGGAGTGAGGAGTGAGGCGTAACGACCACGGAAAGGTCGGAGAGGGGGCGTGACCTTGTCGGCAAGTCTTACCCGCCCAGGTAGGCCTTTTTGACTTCGGGATTGCCGAGCAGTTCCGCGCCGGTGCCGCTGGCGACGATGCGGCCGGTGTCGAGGACATAGCCGCGGTGGGCGAGATGCAGGGCGAGGCTGGCGTTCTGTTCGACCAGCAGCAGCGTCAGCCCTTCTTCGTTGAGGCGCTTGAAGGTGCGGAACAACTCGTACTTGAGGACCGGCGCAAGCCCCATCGACGGCTCGTCGAGGAGCAGCACCCGGCAGCCGGTCATCAGCGCCCGGCCCACCGCGAGCATCTGCTGTTCGCCGCCGGAAAGCGATTCGCTGCGCTGCTTGCGCCGTTCGGCGAGACGCGGGAAGAGGTCGAAGACCTTCTGGAAGTCGCGGGCGAGATCGGCTCCCTTGCCCCGGGCATAGGTGGCGAGCTGAAGGTTCTCCTCGACGGTGAGCGTGCCGAAGATCCGCCGCCCTTCGGGAACCAGTGCCAGCTGCAGTTTGCTGACGATCTCGTCGGGTCGAGTGTTGCGCAGCGATGCCCCGCGCAGGCGGATGTCGCCGGCGACCAGCCGCGGCGCCTCGGGCGGGGGGAGCCGGCAGATGCTGTAGAGGGTGGTGGTCTTGCCGGCGCCGTTGGCGCCGATCAGGGTGACGATCTCTCCCTCGCGCACGTGAAAGCTGATGCCGTGCAGCGCCTGGATGTTGCCGTAGTTGACGACGAGGTTCTCGACTTCGAGCAGCATCAGATCGTCTCGTCTCCCAGGTAGGCGCTGATCACCGCCGGGTGGCTGCGGATCTGGTCCGGCGTTCCCTCTGCGATCGTCTCGCCGAAATCGAGCACCCTGATCCGCTCGCACAACTCCATCATCACGTCCATGTGGTGCTCGATCATCCAGATGGTGACCTGAAAGTGGCCGTGGATCCAGCGCACCAGGCGGATCAGTTCCTGGATGTCGGCCGAGTTGAGGCCGGCGGCCGGTTCGTCGAGGAGCAGCAGCCGCGGCTTGGCCGCCAGGGCCCGGGCGATTTCGAGCCTGCGCTGGGTACCGTAGGGAAGGTTTTTCGGCAACTCGTCGGCATGCCGGTCGAGGTGAAAAACTTCCAGCAGCTCACGCGCCTCGCGATCGATTTCGGCCTCGCGTTCCCGGTAGCGACGACTGCGGGCGACGGCATGGAAAAAGCCGTAGCCGAGCCGCCCATGCCGGGCGACGCGGATGTTGTCGAGCACCGACATGTCGTTCCACAGGCGGATGTTCTGAAAAGTGCGCGCCACCCCCAGGGCGGTGACCTGGTGCGGTTTGAGACCGGCGGTCGGCACCCCGCTGACCCGGATCGAACCGGCGCTCGGCTGGTAGAAGCCGCTCACCAGGTTGAACACGGTGGTCTTGCCGGCGCCGTTGGGGCCGATCAGCCCGGCCAGTTCTCCGGGTTCCAGGCGCAGATCGAAGCCTGCCACGGCCCGCAGCCCGCCGAAGTGCTGGGTCAGCCCGCTGATCTCGAGGACCGGGGTAGCTTCAGGTTGAGGTTGAGGTTGAGAGAGCACCTGTCAGCCTGTCGATTTGGTGTAGGGGCGAGGCGGTGCCTCGCCCAGGGCGACCCGCCGGGCCGCCCCTACATCGGTTCCATTATTTGAACCGATAGAAGCGTCTCAGTCTCGGAAACAGATCGCCGAGTTCACGGTTGCCCATCAGCCCCTCGGGACGGAACTGCATGATGATGATCAGCAGCAGCGGGATCACCACCCACTTGATGATCTGCAGCGGGCGCAGCGCCTCGAGCAGCACGGTGAAGAGCATCGCCGCGAGGATCGAGCCGGAGAGCGAGCCCATGCCGCCGAGATAGACCATCACCAGCACTTCGGTGGATTTGAGGATGTTAAAGGAGCCGGGGTTGACGTAGCCGACGATGAAGGCGAACAGCCCTCCGGCGACTCCGGCCAGCCCCGAGGAGAGCATGAAGGTGATGGTCTTGATCCGGTCGGTGTTGACGCTCATGATTTCCGCGGCCACTTCGTCCTGGCTGATCGCCATGACCCCCTTGCCGAAGGTCGAGGAGAGGTAGCGGCGCAGCAGCCAGACGCAGAAGATCGTGAAGGCGAATACCCACAGCGGCATCCACGGCAGCGCGACGGTTTCCTCCATGCCGTTGACGATCTTCTTCATCCCCATGAAGCCGCGCGACCCGCCGATGATATCGAGGTTTTCGATCAGGCTGATGATGATGTAGTTGGCGGCCAGGGTGATGATCGCCAGGTAGTCGCCGCGGGTCTTATAGGACGGGATGGCGACCAGCAGCCCGGCCAGGGCGGCGGCGACCCCGCCGGCGAGGATCAGCAGCGGAAAGCCCCACACCGCCAGTTCCGCCGGCAGCCAGGCCGCGCCGAAGGCCTTGTGCCCGGAGAAGAGCAAAACACCGAGGATCGAGGAGACATAGGCGCCGACGCACATGAAGCCGGCGTGGCCGCAGGAGAACTCACCCATGTAGCCGTTGACCAGGTTGAGGCTGGTGGCGAGGATCACGTTGACCCCCATGAACATCAGCACCGACAGGATATAAAGGTTGACCAGTTCCTCTTTGGCGACGTAGACCAGCACACCGCCGGCAACGGTCAGAAGAAGGGGGATAGAGTAGCGTTGGAACATGGGCAGGTCCGGGAATACAGGATTCAGGATTCACGATTCAGGAGAAAAACAAACTCAATCTCGGCCGTACGTGTAGCGGAAGGCTCCTGAATTCTGACTCCTGGCTCCTGAATGCGCATTTCAGATTTTCGTCGTCTTGGCCACGCCGAACAGTCCGGTCGGCTTGCAGACCAGGATGATCATCAGGACGGAAAAGGCGATCAGGTCGCGGAAGGTGGAGGGGAAGAAAGCGACCACCATGATCTCCACGGCACCGAGGAGAAAGCCGCCAAGGAAAGCCCCGCGAATGTCGCCGATGCCGCCGACCACTGCGGCGATAAACGCCTTCCAGCCGATCAGCGCGCCCATGTACGGCTCGAGGACCGGGTAGGACATGGCAAAGAGCAACCCGGCCAGCCCGGCCAGCCCCGAACCGAGGGCGAAGGTGGCGACGATCACGGTGTCGATGGGAATGCCCATCAGCGGCACGGCGAATTTGTCGCAGGCGATGGCGCGCATCGCCATGCCGACCCTGGTCCTGGTAACGATCCAGTGCAGCAGCACAAAGACCAGCACGGCAGTGACGATGACCGCCACCTTGAGGTTGGTGAAGCTGACCCCGCCAAGGATGTAGACCTGCTCGTCGATCAGCGGCGGAAAGGCCTTGCGGCTGGCGCCGAGCAGGGCGAGGTTGCCATGCTCGAGGATCAATCCGCACATCAGGGCGGTGATCACCACGTAGAGGCGGTTGGCTCCCTTGCGGCGCAGCGGCCGGTAGGCGATGCGCTCCAGGGAAACGCCGACCAGCGAAGTCAGCAGCATGGTCAGGGGGATGGTCAGGGCCAGGACCGCCCACCCCGGCAGCCCGGCGGCGGCCAGCAGGAAGGTGGCGACGAAGAAGGCAATGTAGGCGCCGACCATGAACACGTCGCCATGGGCGAAGTTGATCAGGGTCAGCACTCCGTAGACCATGGTGTAGCCGAGAGCGATGAGGGCGTAGAAGCTCCCCCACTGCAGGGCGTTGATCAGGTTCTGTAATAGGCTGACGAGCAAGTTACGGGCAGACCGACTTGGTGAACTCGAATTCCCCCTTGTCACTGATCCGTACCACCACCGCGCACTTGATCGGGTCGCCCTGGGCGTCGAACTTCATGTTGCCGGTAATCCCGGCGAAACTCTTGATGCCGGCCATCGCCTCGCGGATCGCCTTGCGGTCCTGCTGCAGCTTGCCGGTGAGGGTGCCGGCCTCCTGGATCGCCTGCAGCACGATGCGGGTGGCGTCCCAGGTCAGGGCGGCGACGTCGTCGGGAATGTAGCCGTACTGCTTCTGGTAGCGGTCGATGAACTCCTTGGTGGCGCCGGTAGCGCCGGCGGCAGCGTAGTGGGTGGAAAAGAACAGCCCCTTGCAGTCGTTGCCGCACAAGGTCATCAGCTCGGCCGAGCCCCAGGCGTCGGAACCCATGAACGGCTGTTTCCAGCCGAGCTGTCGGGCCTGTTTGACGATCAGCGCCACCTGGTTGTAGTTGTCCGGCACAAAGATGAAGAGA
>JBFYXI010000072.1:0-2667 GCA_041310635.1 Desulfuromonadaceae bacterium
TTCCGGGGGCAGATCCAGGTGGGAGTTGCCTCGATCAGCGGGGTATACGACACGCTGGTGCGAGTTGTCGAACAAGACCCACCGCATCAATGCCGCTTCCAGGGGGAAGTCAGCGGACCAACGGGTGTGATCACCGGGCAAGCAGCATTCTCACTCAAGGAGGTGGAAGAAAATAACCTGATCGAGTATGAAGCCGACGCGCTCATTACCGGCTCTCTGGCCAGGCTCAACCCACGCTTCATCGAAGGCGTCATTCAGGCCCTGATCAAGATGGGATTGAGCCGCCTGGACGAGCAGCTCAGCCCACCTACCGCAGAGTCAACCCCTGTGGATCTCGGCACCCCAATTGATATCCTTGAAATGGAAGGCCAAATATGCAGATCGTCGATCTTACCGTCCCTATTGGAGAAGATACCCTCAGCCCACCTTCGGTCAACTTGCAGCTTAAGCTGACCAGCTATCATCGCGGCCCAACCTTCTGGCAGGCCAGCAAGGTTGAAATGCTGCTGCACACCGGATCGCACGTTGATTTTTCCCGCCATGTGCAAGAATTTGGCGAGACGGCAGTGGATGTCGATTTATCGCGCGTCTTCGGGGAGGCTCTGGTAGTCGATCTGAGCTTTGCCGGCCCGAATCACGAGATCAGCGTGGCCGACCTGGAAGCACATGCACCCGAAATTCGCCCCGGCGACATTGTGCTGGTGCGGACGGATTGGACCGAAAAACACTGGGGGAACTTCCCCACCTACTATATGGAATCCCCTTACTGCTCGCCCCAGGCAGCCCGCTGGCTGGTCGAGCGCGGCGCCCGGGCAATCGGCTTTGATTGTTTCAGCGAATACTGCGCCCGTCTGCCGGACTTCACCTCGGAGGATTTTATTATCCACAAGATTATCCTGGAAAACGGCGCCTTATTGATGCAGCAGATGACCAACCTGTCCCTGTTGCCTACCGACCGGCGGTTTAAATTCTTTGCACCTTTCGTCAAGCTGCGCGGTGCAGAGGGTTCTCCCGCTCGCTTTTTCGCCCTGTTGGATCAGGAAGGAGGTATCCCTTGACCGTCAAAAATTATTTTTTGCCGCACTCGGCGAGTGAAGCAGCCGGCCTGCTGGCCGAATATGGCCCGGCTATCCTGCTGATCTCGGGCGGCACCATCGCCATGCCGCTGATTAACGAGGGCATTTCGATGCCGGAGTACGTACTCGGCTTGCGACAGGCCGGCCTGAACACTTTGCATCGCAGCAACGGCAGCCTGGGCATTGGCGCAACCACCACGCTGAGCCAGATGCAAGCCCAACGCGAAATCCCCATGCTGGCAGCCGCCGCTCACAATGTGGGGGGTTGGGCAATACGCAATATGGGCACCGCCGGCGGCAATTTGTTCGCTCCGCCGCCAGCCGGCGATTTCGCTACCGCCCTGCTGGCGCTGGACGCCCGGGTGAAGCTGGTGAGTAAAGCCGGCGAACGAAGCCTCACGCTGGTCGATTTTTATACCGGCTTCATGCTGACTGCCCTGCAGCCCGGAGAGCTGGTTGTCGAAATCGAAGCGCCGCTGCCGCTGGGGAAAACCAGCTACATCAAGTACGGCCGCCGGCATGCCAACACGCCCGCCGTGGTCACCGTGGCGGCGCAGGTCTGGTTGGAAGGAAATCGGGTACAGCAGGCGCGCATCGCCCTCAACGCCGCCGGCCCGTACCCGCTGCGAGCGACCCAAGCGGAAAAAGCCTTAGTCGGGGCGGCACTGAATGCGGCCTCGATTGCCGCGGCTGCCGATGCCGCAGCCCTGGAATGCCAGCCATTCACCGATGCCGTGGCCAGCGAATGGTACCGCCGCAAGATGGTGGCGGTGTATGTTCGCCGGACCCTCGAACAAATCGCCGCATAGGAGGAAAGCATGCCATCCAAAATCATTACATTTACATTGAATGGCCGGGAGATTGAGGTGCTGGCCAGGCCACTGGTCACCCTGCAAACCCTGCTACGCGAGCAGCTGCAGCTCACCGCGGTGAAATCCGGCTGCAAGCAAGGCGGCTGTGGAAGCTGCACGGTGCTGCTTAATGGCCAGCCTGTGCTCAGCTGCCTGCTGCCAGTCGAAGATGTGGCCGGCCAGCAAGTGACTACGTTAGAGGGGATTGGTGGCGACGGTGCACTGCACCCCGTACAGCAAGCCTTTTTTGATGAGTATGCCATACAATGCGGTTACTGCACGCCCGGCATGATCATGACCTCGGTCGCTCTGCTGAACCAAACCCCGCACCCGGAACGGGCGCAAATCCTGGAAGCCCTCACAGGCAATTTCTGCCGCTGCACCGGCTACGAGCCGATCGTGCGCGCCATCCAGGAAGCCGCTCGTCGTTCGGACGAGCAGGATTGAAGGGGAGGAGAAGACTACCATGACTGAAAGAGAGCTCAACGTAGTTGGCAAGTCTGTCCCCCGGCGCGACGGGATGGGGCACGTCACCGGCAAGACAGTCTACGTCGATGACATGTCGTTTCCGGGCATGCTGCACCTGAAAATGGTACGCAGCCCGCTGCCGCACGCCCTGATTAAGGGCATCGACTTTTCGGCGGCTGAGAAGGTGCCGGGGTTCGTGCGCGCCCTGACTTACAAGGACGTGCCCAAGAATATCTACACCATCCTGTGTCTGATCGGGGTCGGCCCGGATG
>JBFYXI010000079.1:0-7564 GCA_041310635.1 Desulfuromonadaceae bacterium
CTACCTCGACGAAGCCGACCGCTGTCACCGGGTCGGGCTGCTGCACCAGGGGCAACTGATTGCCTGTGATACCCCTGCCCGGCTGCGCTCCCTGATGCCCGGCGTGCTGTTGGAAATCCGCACCCGCCAGCCGCGGCTGGCGGCCCGCCTGCTGCGCGAGCAACTCGCCGACGTGCAGGTCGGCCTGTTCGGCGATCGGGTGCACCTGGTCTGCGGCGAGCCCGCCGCTGTCGAGGCGGCGGTCCGCGCCGCACTGACGGCGGCCGGAGTCGCCATTACCGACATCCGAGCAGTCGAACCGTCCCTGGAGGACGTATTCATTGCCGTGCTTGGCGACGGCGGCAAGGGGTGAGACGGTGACTGACTCAGAGGCAGCCATTGCCGTCAAGCTGCACGCCCTGGGGAAGCGCTTCGGCGACTTCATCGCGGTGAACCGGCTCGATCTTGACATCCGGCGCGGCGAAATCTTCGGCTTTCTCGGTCCGAACGGAGCCGGCAAGTCGACCACCATCCGGATGCTCTGCGGTCTGCTGGCGCCGAGCGCCGGGAGCGGCACGGTGGCCGGGTTCGATATAGTTGCCGAGCCGGAGCGGATCAAGGAGCAGATCGGCTACATGAGTCAGAAGTTCTCCCTCTACGAGGATCTGACCGTGGAGGAGAACATCGATTTCTATGCCGGGATCTACAAGCTGCCGGTCGGGCGCCGCCGCGAGCGCAAGGAGTGGGTGATCGCCATGGCCGGGCTGGCCGCTCACCGTCAGGCTCTCACCGCCACTCTCTCCGGTGGCTGGAAGCAGCGTCTGGCGTTGGGCTGTGCCATCCTCCACGAGCCGCCGATCATCTTTCTCGATGAACCGACCGCCGGGGTCGACCCCTTGAGCCGGCGCAGTTTCTGGGCCTTGATCTACCAGCTGGCCGATGCCGGGGTGACCGTGTTCGTCACCACCCATTACATGGACGAGGCGGAATACTGCGATCGGCTCGGTCTGATCTATCGCGGTGAGTTGATCGCCCTTGGCACTCCGGAGGAGTTGAAGGCGGCGATGGCTGAAGAGCTTGTCGAGGTGTCCTGCGCCCGACCGCAGGAGGCGCTGGTCCTGCTCGAAGCCCTCCCCGA
Source organism: Desulfuromonadaceae bacterium (assembly GCA_041310635.1). Lineage (GTDB taxonomy): Bacteria > Desulfobacterota > Desulfuromonadia > Desulfuromonadales > BM103 > VAUL01. Next base: position 1,118 of record JBFYXI010000079.1, read on the forward strand.
AACCCGCCACGCGGCCCTGTTCGGCCGCGGCCTGCACGTGGTTGTCGACCACGCCGAACAGGCCATTCCCTTGATAGCCGCCAGTCTTGAGGCGGCCAATCTGCCGCCTGAGCGCCTGGAACGGATTGTACCATCGCTGGAGGATGTGTTCGTTTCGCTGATCGAAGCCCGGGATCGGCTAGCGGCACCGGTGGCGGAGGTGAAACGATGAATCGGGTGCGGGGGCGGCGATGAAGCTGCGGCGGGTGAGGGCGGTGGCGCGCAAGGAGTTCCTCCATGTGCTGCGCGACCCGCGCAGCCTGATCATGGGGCTGGCCATCCCGATGCTGCTGCTGTTCATGTTCGGCTACGCCCTGACTCTTGACGTCGACCGGGTGCCTCTGATCGTCTGGGACCAGAGCGCCACGCCGGAAAGCCGGGAGTTCGTCGAGCGCTTCACCGGTTCGCGCTATTTCGATCTGGCCGGGACCACGGACAACTACCGGACCATCGAGCAGGCCATCGACACGCGGCGGGCCCTCTTGGCCCTGGTCGTGCCGACCGGCTTCACCCGCGACCTGCAGGCCAATCGCCCGGTTGCGGTGCAACTGCTGATCGACGGCAGCGATGCGAATACCGCCACCATTGCCCTCGGCTACGCCGAATTCATCTTTGCCGGTTATGCCCGCGAAATTCGCCTGGAGGAGCTGCAGCGGCGCGGGGGCCAGACCCTGCGCCCGCCGCTCGCGGTGGAGCCGCGGGTCTGGTTCAATGCCGACATGCTGTCGCGCAACGCCATCGTGCCGGGGCTGATCGCCGTGATCATGATGGTTATCGCCGCTCTGCTCACCTCGCTGACCGTGGCCCGGGAGTGGGAGAACGGCACCATGGAGCAGTTGATTGCCACGCCGCTGACCGGCCCGGAACTGATCGTCGGCAAGCTGGTGCCGTATTTCTGCATCGGCGTGTTCGATCTGGCGCTCTGCGTGCTGGTCGGGCGTTACGTCTTCGACGTTCCATTGCGCGGCGCCTTGCCGCTGCTGCTCGGCCTGTCGCTGCTTTACCTGTTGGTGGCCTTAAGCTTGGGCATGCTGATCAGCATCCTCGGCAAGACCCAGTTCGTCGCCAGCCAGTTCGCCATGGTCGCCACCCTGCTGCCGGCCTTCCTCCTCTCCGGTTTCGTCTTCCCGATCGAGAACATGCCGGGGTTGCTGCAGATGGTGACCCACGTCATCCCGGCCCGCTACTTCGTGACCATTCTGCGCGGCATCTACCTGAAAGGGGTCGGGCCGACGGTGCTGTGGAGCGAGGCGCTGCTGCTCGCCCTGTTCGGTCTGGTCTTCCTGTCCCTGGCCATGTGCAAGTTCCGCAAGAAGATCGGTTGAGGGGGCGTCCCGGTGTTCGCGCGTCTCAAGGCCATGCTGGTCAAGGAGTTCACCCAGATCCTGCGCAACCCGAAAATGCGCGTCGTCATCTTCATTGTGCCGATGGTGCAGATCATTGTCTTCGGCTATGCAGTGAATACCGATGTCAAGCACATCGCCACCGCCGTCTACGATCTCGACAACAGTGTGCCGAGCCGGGAACTGGTCGCGCGGCTGGAACAGTCCGGTTATTTCGACATCGTCGCCCGGGTGGGCGGTGTCGACCAGATCGGCAACCTGATCGACCATGGCCGGGTCAAGGCCGCCATCCAGATCAATCACGGCTTTGCCGCTGATATCAAGGGCGGACGCACCGCCGCGGTGCAGGTCCTCGTCGACGGCAGCGACCCGAACACGGCGCGGATCGTCCTCTCCCATGCGGTTACCATCGTCGGCCGCTACAGCGACCAATTGCTGGTCGAGCGCGAAGTACGCCGGCGCGGGGCGGCATGGCAGCCGCCGGAACTTGACCTGCAGATCCGCACCTGGTTCAATGAGAACCTCGAGAGCCGCAATTACTATGTGCCGGGAGTCATGGCCCAGTTGGTGCTGATCGTGACCATGATGCTCTCGGCCATGTCGGTGGTGCGCGAGAAGGAAGTCGGCACCATGGAGCAGATGATCGTTACGCCGATCCGCCGCTGGGAGTTCATCCTCGGCAAGACGCTCCCCTTCGCCCTGGTCGGCTATCTCAACGTGGCCATGGTCACCGCCCTGGCAGCCTTTTGGTTCGACATCCCGATCCGCGGCAACCTGCTGCTGCTCGGCGTGGCCACCGGTGTCTACCTGCTGAGCACCCTCGGTTTCGGCCTGTGGATCTCGACGGTCAGCCAGTCCCAGCAGCAGGCGATGATGAGCGCCTTCATGTTCATGTTCCCGGCCATGCTCCTTTCGGGTTTTGCCTTCCCCGTGGAGAACATGCCGGAGAGCATCCAGTACCTGACCTGGCTCAACCCCCTGCGTCATTACCTGGTGATCATCCGCGGCATCTTCCTCAAGGGGGTTGGCCTGGCCGTGCTCTGGCCGCAGATTGCCGTTCTTGCTGCCCTGGGAACCGGGATTCTGGCCGTCGCCATCTACCGTTTCCGCAAGACGGTGAGCTGACCGGCCTCGGCCGGCAGAAACCCAGGCATTGCTGGCGGGTCCGCTACCCGTCCGCTACTTATGATGTTCGGCTCACCGGTGGGCAGTACCTCGCGGCGCAGAGACAGGGGGTCCCTGTCAAATTCAGCGGGTCAAATCATCAAGAACCGGACGCGGGACAAAAAAATACCCCACAGCAGGAGGTTGTCTGTGGGGCGAAGTTAGGAGGCTGTGCGTGAAGAAGTTTTTTTGTTCGCCGGGCTGTCTGCCACAACAACCTTTTGATGGTTCCGACTCTACCGGCAATCCTTGACGGAAGGAACGTGGAAGCGCGTATTTCTTTGCGGCACAACGCGCTGAAGTCATCTGGGCAATAGCACAGTCGCCGGCTGAAGAGGTTTTACGGGAGTCATCCTCGTTTCTCCCGGCTATCCCGACGTTCCCACCCACCAGAAACCATGGTAGCACCCCGCCCATGTCTGCTGGCTAAGGCCAGTTCCAGCTGAACAACTCACATGTCAAATCTTACGGGTAGTCGCTGCTGTTTTTGTGGTGGCTTCAACCTGCCGTCAGCCCCTCTTCTTGGCTCAACTGTGCTTTTCAACACTATGCTACTGCCAGGATTCCCTCGAATAAATGCACGCTCTGACCTTCTCTCGCACTCATTAAGAACGTATCTTCCTGGGCGGCACAAAAGGTCTCTATATTTTAGGATATAAAAATCTATATCCTTTGTGCTAGCCGAATATGCGGCGTCTGATCGCCCTGGGGGAGCAACGATGTCATGAGGAAGCGAAGCTTCGCGGGAGTGAACAGGGTGCCCTTGCCGGCCGTCATCGGCATTTTCGTTTTGTTGGCAACCATATGCACGTCGCCGTGCCAGGCGGTTGAGCCGGATAGGCAGGTTCACCCACCCCTCTCGCCCAAAACGGTCTCTCACAAGCTAAATCGTTTGAATAAGGACGTGACATTTCTTGATTTGCATACGGTGCCTGGATCCATGACTGAGACGAGCCTCGGGCAGGTGGTCCGCAGTTCCGTTCAGTTCCTGCCTCGGTGGACCCGGGTCATGGCCATGAGCGAGACGCAACTTGATGCCATGAACTACTGCAACCCGGGGCAGAACAGCTGTTCCGAGGAGTTGCTGCTTTGGAAGAAAATTCTCCAAGAGGCCAGAGACCTGCCGTTCCTGGAGCAGCTGAAATCGGTCAATGCCTACTTCAACGACTGGCCCTACCGGCGTGACATCGATGCCTACGGGGTCAGCGAATACTGGGCCTCGCCACTGGAGTTTCTACAAAAATCGGGGGACTGCGAAGATTATTCAATCGCCAAGTATTTCGCCCTGAAGCAGCTCGGCGTGCCGGTCGAGCAGATGAGTATTGTGCTGCTCATTGATGCGGTCAGCGATAGTCAGCACGCGGTGCTGGTCGTCAGCAACGGACAAGACAGCTACGTGCTCGACAACCTGTCCGACCTGCTGCTGCCTCAGGAAAAATATGCGCATTACTTGCCGCTGTATTCAGTTAACGAACATTACCGCTGGACCTATGTCACGACTAGCCGGCTGAACTGACGCACGTGCCGTCCTCTCGACCTATCCCTAAACCGAAAAAAGGAATTCGCTACGGTGCCAGCTTCGGCTCCATTTTTGCCCAGTTATCATTGGCCTTGCGCATGTTCTCCGCGTGGTCTTCTGCGAACATGCGTTTGACATCAGAACTGTATTGCAGCACCAAGCGACCATCAATGATCTCCCAGGTCTCGATCTCGACCGGGAACAAAACCCCGATCGAGACTCCGAACGCACAATAGCCTCCGAAGGCAGGCAGAAATTTTTGCTCCTGTTTTTCGAAAGCGGCCTTGTTTTCCTCTGAGGAAAAGGCGAACTTATAGCCATCATATTCTGCCAGAATTGCCGGATTGCCCTTCATGGCCTTGCCCACGGTATGAAAGGCCACAGGATCGTAGCCTTGTAGTGCAATTTTGCCGTAAGGGTCGGCGTTTATTATCGGAGCCATCGCAGTTTCCTTTCATCTCGTGGTGGTCGGAAAAATCATCTTGAAACGTGTCCTTAGCGACTGTCAAGACAAAGACAAGTGGTATTTTGAAGGCGGAGCCACGAGCGGCTCCGCCTCGGTTGATGCTCAGCGTGTCTGTCTTATTCGCATCGACTATCGATCGTACTGCCTGGCATAGGCCGCATCGTTGTAGAGCCCTTCACCATACTGGTCGGCGCCGAATTCACGAATGATTTTTTGCCCCGGCTCCGACGCCACAAACTCTATGAACCTGGAGGCAAAGGGCTGCCCTGGAGTGGCTCCCTCGGGCTGGCACAGGGTGTTGTAGGTGTTGATCAGGAACTGATCGCCCCGAAAAAGAATGGCCAGGTTGGGCATCTCCTTTTGGGCGGCCACCCAGGTGCTGCTGTCGGTCATGAAGTAACCACCGTTGTCGTTGGCGGTTTTCAAGGTCGCCATCATGAAACTCTTGGTCACAAGATACCACTCCCCGGAAGGCTGAATCCCTGCCTTTTGCCAGATGTCCATTTCCTTTTTGTGGGTGCCGGAATTATCCCCGCGTGAGTAGAACTTGCTTTTGGCTGCGGCGATCCTCGCGTAGGCATCGGCCGCAGTCGTTGCCTTGGCGATACCGGCCGGATCGGACTTGGGCCCAACGACATAGAACTCGTTGGAGCCAATCAGCCTGCGCGCAGTGGCCCACCCTTCTGAGACCGCCTGTTTTTCGGCCGCCGGCGCATGAACCATGATCATGTCTACCTTTTTCTCCTTGAGCAGCTTCAACGATTCACCCGAGCCAGCCTTGACCCAGCACATGCTGGTGTTGTGCTCACGACTGAATCCTTCGGCTAGGACTTTCAGGAGCCCCAGTTCGCCAGGACTGCCTGTCGCCAGACTGAAACGCTGCTGCCCCGATCCGTAAGTTTCAGTGCATTGATTGCTGGCCAAGGTGGTCTGGCCGAATAGCAGCATCGTCAGACAGACAAGAGTCCAGATACGTATAAATCTCATAACGTCTCCTTGTGCAGAGACAACGATCCGCAGGCTGCCTGAGCCAGTCGGCCGCGATCGAGTCTCAGAATGGTACCGCCCAACCGGTGCGGCTGGTCGGTATCGTGGCTGGCAACAACAACCGTGGTTCCCTGAGCTGGCAGAGCGGCCAGGCAGTGTTCGAAGAGCGGCAGTGCGGCCTTATCCAGGCCGGCGGTCGGTTCGTCGAGCAAAAGTAGTCGCGGACGCAAGACTATGGCTCGCGCCAGGGCGACACGGCGAGTTTCACCGCCGGACAACTCTTTGGCCCGACGCTCTTCGAACCCTTCCAGGCCGACTGAATGCAAGGCTTGCTCGATTTGCCGGCGTTGCAGGTCGCTGCGCACGCCGCGCAGGCGGAGCCCGAAAGACAGGTTCTGGTAAACGCTGCTGTTAAACAAGAGGGGGTTCTGTTCGACCAGGGTGATCAATCGCCGGAGTCGCTGACGCTCCTTGGCACTCTTGACGGGAGTACCGTTGAAGCAGATCTCCCCCGCGGATGGCTCAAGCAACAGCGCCAGAATGTAAAGCAGGGTGCTCTTACCCGAGCCATTCGGGCCATGGAGCACGTAGATTTTTGCCGGCCGCAGTTCCAGGCTCTCCACCTCAAGGGTGAAGTCCTCACGGCTAAAGACGATATTGATAAGGCTCAGCAGCGGGTTCATTTCATTCACAGGATAACCGGAGAAAATCGCTCCCGCCCAGCCCCCCCATCCAATCCGGACGGGAGCGAAATAAGGTCACAGCGTATCCAGTGACTGCCTGTCAATGGCCCTATTTTTGATAGATAAAGAAGATTGGCTCACCGTCGACCCGATAGTCGGCGATGATCTTCTGCCCTTCCGCGCCGGTGACGTAATCGATGAACTTCAGCGCCAGGTCGTACTTGACGTGCGGGTGCTTTGCCGGAT
>JBFYXI010000102.1:0-5112 GCA_041310635.1 Desulfuromonadaceae bacterium
TCTTCCGATCTCGACCTCGGCCATCGGCAGAGCCGCGGCGGCCAGAATGCCGAGGATCACCAGGGCAATGATCAGTTCCAGCAGGGTCAGCCCGCGTTGGGCGGACGCAATGACAGAGCGCGCCGGCTGTTTCACTTGATGGCAATGGTCAAGGCCGCCGGCTCCACATCCAGCCGGGTGCCGGCGGGGTCCCGGAAGTTGACCCGGCTCAGCTCGATCCGCGCGTTGCCGGCCGCCTTGCCGCGGAAATTGAGGATAAACAGGGTGCCGTCGCCCGAAGCTCCGGTTCCGCCCCCTTCCTGCTTGTAACCAATGACGATCTGACCGTCCGCTGGTCTGGGGATCAGGGAAAAGACCGTGGCCTGCCCCCCCTGGCCGAGGAAGGTCCCTTCCTGGCCGTCCACAAACTCGACCAGCGCCGGATCATAATTGACGAACAGGGGGGCACTGTACAGGCTGTCGACGGCGGCAACTTCGACCGTCAAGGTCAGCACCTCGCCGACGCCCGCCTGCTCGGCCCCGGCAAGGAGCAAGCGGGCAGGTGACTTCAGCGGCAGCGGCATGACTGAGCCTTCTGCAACGGGCGGAGCCGGCACGGCTTCCGCCGTGACGATGGCGGCGGGCGCCACGACGCTTTCCTGCACAACCTCGGTCCCCGGGACCGCCGGCTTGGAGGGCGCCGGCTTCAGCGCCGGCGCCGCCGCCGGGATGGTCGCCTCGACCTCGCTGAGCAGCGGCCTGGCGAAGGCGCCGAACTTCGGGCCGTCGGTCAGGGTATCCTCGCCGCCGGACCAGATGGTGGCGACGTTGACCGCGGGAACGTCCACGCGCTTGACCACATAGGGGGTGATGGAGAGGAGAATTTCCCGCTTGGTTTCCGCGTTGTCGAAGGAGGTCAGCAACCTGCCGATCAACGGGATGTCCCCGAGGAACGGGAAGGTGGTCTTGTTTTTCGTGGTGTTCTGTTCGTAAAGGCCGCCGAGGATGGTTCGCACGCCGTCGACCAGCACCAGAGAGGTCTGGGCATTGGTGGTGGTCAGCGCCACGGGCGACGTGCCGTCGGTATTCCCCGAATCGAGGCGCTGAGCACTGCTGACTTCCAGAGTGATCTTGGCCAGGACCGACCCGTCGAGCTGCACGTTCGGCTCGATATCGAGCTTGATACCGGAATCAACGTACTGGACGTTCTGGGTCGACTGGTCCGTGCCGGCAATGATGGTCGTGGTCACGATCGGATCGCGGTTGCCGATGTGAATCTTGGCCTTCTCGTTGTTCTTGACCCGGATCTTCGGGCTGGCCAGGAGTTCGGCACTGTTCAGGGTCTTGGCAAAATCAAAGACCGCCGACGGCAGCGTATAGAAGGTCTGCAGATTATTGAGACTCTGCACGACAATGTCGCTGGGGAAGTTTGCCGGAGGGGTATCCGACGTGGAGAAGCCGACTGCCGTCCCGTAGGTGGAGAGTTTCGGCCCGAATTTCAGGGTGTCCCCTTCGCGAACGGCCAGCACCTCCACGTCGAACAGCACTTCGGAATCGGCCCGATCGGCCGCCTTGATGATCTGTTCGGCCAGCCGGATGGTGTCCGGCGTATCGCGGATCACCAGGGCATTGCGCTCTTCATGGACGTAGACCTTGCGCAGCTGCAGCATGGTGCGCAGCAGGTTGATCGCCTTCTTGGCATCGATGTGCGACAGGTAGAAGGTCTGGATCACATGGTCCTGGTACTGCTTCAGCTTTTCCTTGCTGCTCGGGTAGACCAGGATCGTCTTGCTGTTGAGCACCTTTTTGTCAACCCCCCCCATCTGCAGGATCAGTTCCAGGGCCTGGGCGAACGTCCCCTTTTCGAGCAGCACGGTGATCGGCTTGCCTTTGACCTCCTCGTCGAGGATGAAGTTGATCCCCGACAGTCTGCTCAAAACCGCGAAGGCTTCGCGCACGGGAGTCTGCCGGAAGCGCAGGGTTACCGGTTCGGCGGAAGCGATGTCGAGCTCGATGCCGTCGAGCACCACCGCCTGACGCCGGCCGTCGAGTAACGACTGCAGTTGCAGCCCCCGGGGATTCTGCGGATCGAGCTGCAACACCTCGGTAACGACCTGCCGTGCTTCCGGGTAGCGCTTCTCACCGTAGCGGACGAAACCCTCTTCGACCAGAGCGTGCGCCCGCAGCCGCTGCAGAACCTGTCTCTCCTCTATGGTCACCACTTCCAGGCTCGGATCGAGACCGCGCGCCAGGCGATATTCCGCCAGCGCTTCCTGCAGTTTCTCTTCCTTGACCAGGCTCCGGGCCTTGCGGATATGAAAGGCGGCGGCCCGCGTCCGGCTGGCAGTCAGCTTCATCTTGTAGGTCATGTTGGACGGATCGGCTTCCGCCGCCGCGAAGTACTTTTCGACCGCCTGGTCGTACTGTTCGGCGCGGGACAGCTCTTCCGCTTCGTCGAACACCGATTTCGCCCGGTACTTGGCGCAGCCGGACAGGCCGGCCATGAGCAGCAGGACCAGCAGGAGCGTCGCGATTCGGCACATGCGTCTCATCATTCTTTCTCCCCATTCTCGTCACCCGGCGCTTCCATGTCGACGGGAACGTTACCCGGCAAGCCTTCTTCCCTCTGCGGAACGTCCGTGGTCGGCGCGGCCCCTTCGTCCGTTCCGGACGGACGCACGAAACGCCGCCCCGCACGGTTGCCAGCCGGAACCGGCTCGATCTCGGCCCGCGGCACGCTGACCGGAGACATGACGGCCGGCTCGCGGGCGCCGCTTTCCCCCAGGGGCAAGCGTGCCGTGACCGAACGGTCCGCAGTCGTGATCACCAGCTCGGTGGCGGCGATCTCGGTCACGATAAACCGGTTGCCCGTTCCAAACGACTTGCCCGCCTTGACCACGTACACTTCCTGGCCATCGGCGAGAAACACGCTGCGGGCGCCGCCCTTGTCCAGATAGCCGAGCACCTTGTAGCCGGCCAGCGCCTGCCGCAGCAGTTGCTCCGGGGTCGGCGGCGGCGGAGGTGGCGGCGGTGGTGCCACCTCGGGCGGGGCGACGAGCTCCGGAACCGCGGCGACCGGGGCCCACCCGCCGCGGAAGCGGAAAATATCCCGCCCGGTCTCTGGCAGCGGCTGCGGCGCGGTGTTCAGCAATTCCAGGTGCAGTCGTCCGGACGCCGGCGGCGCCTCGTTCACCGCCGGCTTTTTAGCCGCAGTGCCGGCTTTCGCCGCCGGCCCGGCGGACCGCGGCGGGGCCGTTTCCTGGCGGGGCATGGCCCAGTAGGCATAGACGATGCTCAGCACCAGCGCCCCGGCCAAACCGGTGAGCAGCAGCCGTTGGCGGTTCATGATGCACCGTGACGGAAAAAGGTTTCCAGGTCGAGCTGCAGGCGGACATCGGTCCACCCCTCCTGCTCGACCCCCTGCAGCCCGACCTGCTGGAGGATGAACAGCCGAGGCGATTGCTCGAGGGCGTGCACGAACTGCTTGACGTCCCGGTAGCTGCCGGCAAGCGTGAACGCCAGCTGATAGCGCAACAGCTGGTTGTCGCTGTCCTGCTCATGGCGGTAGCTGATCCGGGCCAGCTCGAGACCGGCATGGTCGGCAAGCTCCTGGAGTTCCAGGAGCAACCCGGTGAATTCACGGTGCGGCGGGATCCGCTCGCGAAAGGCGGCGAGATCCTTCTCCCCCTGCACGAATTGCTGCACCGGCGAGCTGCCGCCGGTGCCATCGTCACGCAGCTGTGCCTGCCTGCGGATCAGCATTTCCTCGCGCTGGTTGACAGCCGGCACCAGGTAGAAGCGCAGGACCGGCACCAGCACGAGATTGCCCAGCACCAGCAGGCCGACCGCCATGAGCGGCCAGCGGTGGCCGGCCCACAGCTGCCGCAGCAGCAGTACCGGCTTCATCAGAACGCCTCTTTGATGATCAGCGAGAACTGCACGACCTCGCTACCATCCGGCTGTAACGCCGTGGACTGGTTGAGCAGATAGGCCTGGCTCATATCGGTGGAGTCGAGCAGGCTGTCAAGCAGGGCGGTCAGGGCAGCGTTGTCGCGCGCCAGGGCCGTGACCTGCAGCGAGCGATCCCGGAAATTGGGCTTCAGGGAACGAATCGCCACGTCTTCCGGGAGCAGTTTCTCCAGACGGGTCAGGAGCGCGGTCCAGCGAAAATGCTCGTCGGCCAGGAGCTGGTTGGCGGCCACGATCCGGGCCTTGACCTTTGCCAGACTTTCCGGCGTGAAGGCCACGGCCGTTTCGCTGCGTTGGGCCATCGTCTTGGCATCGATCTCGGCGAGGCGGGCATTGACCCGGCTCAACTGCTGCAGATTGACGTAGCCATACACTAGATGCACCGCCAGCAGCAGGCCCGCAAAGCCGCCGACCAGCAGCAGCCAGCGGCGCGCGGTACGACGGTCGAGGTAACTGCGGCTGGCAAGGTTGAGGCGAAATTCCATGATCCGTCCCGCTTCAGTTGTTGATCAGGCGTTCGGCGGCGCCGAGGGCGGCAAGCACCGCCCCGGTGGGCGGCAAACCAGGCGTGGCACCGCCGGCAAAGCGCTTGAGCTGGGGGTCGAGTACCCGCAGCTCGCGCTCGGTCGCGGCCGCCAGGAGTTCGCGCACCGCCGCCCCCTGGTCGGGGTCGAGATGAGCAAAGACCGGGCAGCGCTGCAGCGCCGGATGAACGGCGACGGCTTCCGCCAGGGTCCGCGACAACTCCCGGAACAGCAGTTCCGGTTCGGGGGCGCACTCGCGCACCCGCTGATAGACCAGCGCCCGCGCCGCGATGTACATCAATCCCAGTTGGCCACGCTCCACCGCGATCAGCAGAAACTCCTCCCCCAGATCGAGACGCGGGCGGTAGTAGTTGAACAGGCTCTGGGAGTGCAACTCGATCTGCACGGCATGGCGTCCCGCGGCTTCGACCAGCTCCTCGAACTGCGCGAGCACCGGCCTGGCAATAGCCGCCGCCAGGCAGCGCAGCTGACCGTCTTCGCGCCCTTCGAGAATCTGGTAATCGAGCTGTACCTGCTGGGGGCCCACGGGGAGATTGCCCTTCAGTCGCCACTTGAGAATCTCGATCCCCTCCTGGCGCGACTTGAAGGGGGCATCCAGTTCGAGCAGGTGCACCCGGCC
>JBFYXI010000112.1:0-8774 GCA_041310635.1 Desulfuromonadaceae bacterium
GCCGCTCCAGCAGCACTGCCGCCACCCAGCCGGTGAGCACCCCGGCGGCCACGGCCACCAGCAGCAGCAGCGGAAAGAGCTGCCACAGCCCGGGATGGCGGATCAGCACCAGCCAGGCCACCAGCAGCTGTCCGAGGGCATGGCCGGCGGCACCCAGAGCCGACACCCCGATCGGCCCGAGTCGGCGCGGCGCCAGGCGGTGCGCCAGAATCATGACCGTCGTGGCCAGCACGGACCCCCCCAGCGCCAGCCAGAAACCGGGGGTGAAGAGCCGCCCGAGGAGCAGCGAGCCGATCGCCACACGGCCCAGGCTGACGGTCCAGGCCGCCCTGCCGCCGTAGAGGAACAGCGCCACCAGGGTGAGGATGTTGGCCAGGCCGAGCCGAAACCAGGGCGCCGGCGACGGCCAGAGCGCCTCGAGGGTGTGCAGGGCCACGGCCAGGGCGGTAAACAGGCCCAGGAAGACCCGGCGGCGGATCTGCGGCAGCGTCTCCTGGTCAGCGGCTGAGCAGGTCATAGGGCACGGAAGCCTCGTGCTCCCCTTCAATCTCGACCAGGATGCGGTTGGGGAGACAGGCCAGCAGGTCGCCGGGCCGATGGGCCGGGCCCATCCCCATGCAGGCCTTGAGAGCGCAGGGGGAGGCGGTGATGCGTGCGCCGTCGGCGCCGATGACCAGCCGCGTCGCCCCCAGCGGTCCGGCGAGGTCGACCTGGCGCGGCACATCGAGGGGGGCGGAGAAGAGCACGTGGATGCCATCGCTGACCACCACCCGCCGCCCGGGGGGAGCGGCCGCCACCCAGACGCTGCCGCCCAACCCCGCCAGCAACAGAACCAGCACCACCAGGCGGTCGGTCAGGGTCATGCGCTGCAGCAGGAACTTCATGGCGGCTCGGGGAGCGCGCCGGCTAGGGCCGGTGTGGCGTGCAGCCGGCCGTCGGCGGCGACGATCAGGGCATCGACCTCCGGGTAGCCACGCAGCAGTTCCAGCCCCCGCTCCGGGCCGAGCACAAAGAGCGCGGTGGCCAGGGCATCGGCCAGCATGGCCTCGGGAGCAATCACCGTCACGCCTTGGCAGCGATCGGCGGGATAACCGCTCTGCGGGTCGAAGAGGTGGTGGTAGCGGCGGCCGCCGCGTTCGAAGTAGCGTTGGTAGTCGCCGGAGGTGACCACCGCCCGGTCGATTGCCGCCACGGTGGTCAGCACCTCCCCGGCGCGACGCGGATGCTGCACGCCGATCCGCCAGGGACGCCCCTGCTTGCTGCCGAGCAGGGCGATGTCGCCGCCGGCGTTGACGGCCGCGCTGGTCACCCCGTGTTTGCGCAGCACCGCCAGGGCCCGGTCTGCCGCATACCCCTTGGCGATTCCACCGAGATCAACAGCCAGCCGCGGGGCGCGTTTGCGCACCAGGGTGCCGGTCACGGTCAGAGCCTCCGGCCCCGTCCCTGCCAGCGCGGCGGCAATCTCGCCGGCAGTGGGGATGTGCGGGGCTTCGCCCTCGATCCCCCATAACTCCTTGAGCTGCCCGAGGGTCAGGTCGAAGGCTCCGCCGCTGCGGGCGGCGACCTCCAGTCCCCTGGCAATCACCGCCGCGGTTTCCGGGGCCACCACCGCTTCTCCGGTGGCCGCCGAGAGTCGGGCCACGTCGCTGCCCGGCAGGTGGGAGCTCATCAGTGCCTCAATACGGGCGATCTCGGCGAAGGCCGCCGCTGCCGCAACAGTCAGCCGGTCGCGGGGAAGGCCGTCGGCCTCGATGGTCACCGTGGTACCCATGAGCAGCCGGGTCTCCTGCAGCGGCCCCGGCTCCGGCCGCAGCCGCCACCAGCCGGCCGCCAGCAGCAGACCCAGCAGGAGCAGGACGATCGGGCGTTGGAACGGCAACTTCAGTCCTCGACGATTTCGCCGATCAGGTCGTACTCGGTGGAGTCGGTGATGCGCAGCTTGACGATGTCACCGATGTTGGCCTTGCCGGCGGTGATGTAGACCTGCCCGTCGACATCGGGAGCCTGGCGCACGCTGCGTCCCTTGAGCAGCAACTCGGTTTCCTCGCTGTAGCCTTCGACCAGCACCGGCTCGACCTGGCCGATCAGGGCGCGGTTCTTGCGGAAGGAGACCCGCGACTGGGCTTTCATCAACCGGCGGTAGCGGGCCTGGCGCACCCGCTCCGGCACCTGGTCGACGAGGGCCGCCGCGGCGGTGCCTTCCTCGCGCGAGTAGCGGAACACGCCGAGGCGCTCGAAATGTCCCTCCTCGACGAAGGCCTGCAGGCGGCGGAACTGGTCGTCGCTCTCCCCGGGGAAGCCGACGATCAGCGAAGTGCGCAGGGTCACGTCCGGCAGGAAGCTGCGGATGCGCTCGAGCAGAGTGCGAATGCCGGCCGCGTCGACCCGCCGGTTCATCGCCGTCAGGATGCGATCGTCGATGTGCTGGATCGGCACGTCCAGGTAGCGGCAGATCTTCGGTTCGCGGGCCATCAGCTCGAGCAGGCGATCGTCGATGCCGTCTGGGTAGGCGTAAAGCAGGCGCAGCCAATGCAGGCCGTCGATGGCGACCAGCTGCTCCAGCAGGTCGACTAGGTTAGCGCCGTCGTCGCGGTCGGCGCCGAAGGCGGTGACGTCCTGGGCGATCAGATTGATCTCCTTGACGCCGCCGGCCACCAACGTCTCGACCTCGGCCATTACCGAGGGGATGCTGCGCGAGCGCAGGGTGCCGCGGATGCTCGGGATCACACAGTAGGAGCAGTGGTTGGCGCACCCCTCGGCAATCTTCACGTAGGCGGTGTAGTAGGGGGAGGAGAGGGCGCGCGGGGTGGTGTGGTCGTAGAGGAAGTCGGGGAGGCCGATGGCCCGGCGCGGACCCTCCCCGCGCAGGTGCTGGTCGAGCAGTTCGACGATGCGCGGCGCGTCGGCGGTGCCGACGAACAAGTCGACTTCCGGGAGTTCCGCCGCCAACTCCTCCTGATAGCGCTGGGAGAGGCAGCCGCTCACCACCAGCAGCTTGCAGCACCCGGTGCTCTTGCGGTCGGCCACCTCGAGGATGGTGTCGACCGATTCCTCCTTGGCCTCGCGGATGAAGGCGCAGGTATTGACGATGATCACCTCGGCCAGGGATTCATCGGTGACGATGCTGTAGCGGTCGGGCGGCAGGTGGCCGAGCATCACCTCGGCATCGACCAGGTTCTTCGGGCAGCCGAGGCTCACCAGACTGACGGTATGCTTGGTCACGGTACTCCTTCTCGCCCCGGGTGGGGCCGGCGTGAATTCTGCGCCGCGGCTACTCCTGCCCCGGCGGCCGTACCACCTCGACCCCGGCCGGCGGGGTGAAGCGGAACTGGCTGGGACGCATCCCCTGGTTGACGCGTACCTTGTCGAAGACGATCAGCGTACTGTTGCCGTTGGCATCGTAGACGGCGGTGGAGACGATCGGGAAGACCAGACCGCCGCGAGCCGGCACCTCCACCGCCATGCTGCTGACAGTGACCACCATGCGCTCGAGCAGGGCCGTGGCCCGGCGCGGCCGCAGCTCGAGCAGGTAGTTGTCCTGGCTGTCGCGCTGCGGCACGGCGAAACCGATCTGGAAATCGCGGGAAAGGTTGCCCAGGCCGGTCAAAAAGGCCATCGGGTCGTTTTCACGCGGCGTCGCCTGATCGATGGCGGAGATAATCACCTGGTTGTTCTCCGGCAGGTAGACCCACAGCGTCCGGCCATCGGAAACCAGCTCCTGCCGGCTCGGCGCGGCGTACTCCCAGTGGAACTGCACCGTCGGCTCTGCGGCGGCACGGCGCCGATCGAAGCGCACGCTGACCTGCCCCCGGGCCTGCTGCACGCGGTCGAGAGAGGCGATTCGCGCTTCCTGGGCAAACTCGGCACGATAGTCCTCGATCCGCGCCCCGGCCGGCGTGGCCGCCTGGAACGGGCGCTCGAGGGCACGCACCACCTCGTTGAGGGTGGCGGCCCAGACCGCTCCCGCCGGTAGGGCGAACAGCCACCCCGCCAGAATCATCATCGCATATCTTGCTGACATCAAGGTCTCCCGCCATCCTCCGTCACAGACGCAATGCTCCGCGTCACAGGACCACAGTGCGGTCGTCCCGCGCACAGTAAACCAACAGTCGGCCAGTGGCAAGGTCGAAGGTCACGGTGCGGCCGCGGTTGCCGCCGACCTCCTCGCCCACCAGCGGGATGCCGAGCTCCTCGAGGGTCTCCCGGGCGCTGCGAGCATTGCGCACGCCGATACTTTGCATCAGCGTCAGGTAATGGCTTTCAAACATGTTGGCCCCGCCGGCGCTCTTGGCCAGCAGCCGGGCCGGGTCGGCCCCGGCCTGGGACAGCTCCGCGACCATCAGGCGGATCGCCGCATCGACAAATTTCGGCGCCCCGGCGGGCGGTTCGCCGCAGCGCTGCTGCGGCAGCAGGCTGTGCACCAGCCCGCCGAGCCGGGTGCATGGATCATACAGGGCCACGGCCAGACAGGAGCCGAGACCGTAGGCCTTGAGCCGTTGCGGGGCGCTGGCGATTTTCAGCTCGGCAATCCCCACCCGTTCGATCATGACTCCCCCCTGATCATCCGCAGGAAGATATCGAGGGTCTGCGGGTCGGGCATCAGGAAGAAGTGCCCCCGAATTCGCTTGGCATCGTCGGCCCCCGCCGAAAAGTCGGTTTCGACCATCAGAGCCAGGTCGCCGCCCTGACTGAGCTCGATGAGGACATAATCGGCCACGGCGCCGGCCATATCGTAAGCCAGCATGGGGACCGAAGGGATCAGGGTCTTGTGCAGCAGATTGCCGATGGCGCTCAGATAGGCCGAAGCAAGGATATTGCCGACTTCCTTGAGGGCCGAGACCGTCAGCTCGTTCATCACCAGGCCGCGCTCCTCGCGATTCAGCAGGCAGCAGAGCAGACGGTGGGCGCTCTCCTGCGGGAAGAGCAGCATGATGCTCCCCCGGGCATCGCCGAGTATCTGCAGAGTGATGCCAACCATCAAGGCTTCGGCGCCGCCCAGCCGGTCGGGAACCTCCTTGATCTCGGTGACCGACACCCGCGGCACCCTCAGGGTGATGCGTTGGCCGATCATCTGCGAGAGAGCGGTAGCGGCGTGGCCCATGCCGATATTGCTGATTTCCTTGAGGGTATCGAGTTGAACCTCGTTCAGGTCACAAAACGGCATGAGAACTCTCCTGATAGCGGGCCGGCACGCCGCCGCCTTCGAGCAGGTGGTATGGATCGACGATGAACATCACGCTGCCATCCCCCGCAATGGTCGCGCCACTCAGGCCGGGCAGACGGTTGAGGGGAAAGCCCAGGCTCTTGACGAAGGCATCGCGCTGGCCGAGCAAGGCATCGACCTGCAAACCGACCGGGCGGCCTGGCGCCTCGATGACCACGACGCACAGATCTTTCCCGCCGGCCGTGCCGCTGTCGCTTGCGCCGCCGAGCAGTTCACCGAGGCTGTACAGGGCGTACTCGGCATCGTCGAGCCGGAACGCGCGGCCGGGGGGCCCCTCCAGAACCGCCGCGGCCGGCAGTTCCAGGGTACGCTGAACCCGGGTGAGCGGAATCGCCAGCGGCAGCCCGTTGCAGCGTACCAGCAGAATCTTGATGATCGCCATCGACAGCGGCATGTGCAAGCGGAAACGGCTACCCTCGCCGACGGTCGACTGGATGTCGAGGGTTCCGCCAAGCTTTTCCACCGCAGCCTTGACCACATCCATACCGACCCCGCGCCCGGAGGTTTCGGTCACCTGTCGTGCCGTGGAAAAACCCGGCAGGCAGACCAGCAGCAACGCCTCCCGGTCGGTCAGGCGCTCGGCCTGCTCCGCGGACAAGAGATTGCGGGCCACCGCCTGCCGGCGCAATTCGGCCGGATCCATGCCACGGCCATTGTCGCTGACCTCGATCAGCACCAGGTCCTTTTCGCGCCGCGCAGTCACCACCACCTCACCCTGCCCGGCAATCCCGTGGTCGATGGCATTGCGCACCAGGTGCACCAGCGGATCGGCCAACTCGTCCAGAATGACCCGGTCGAGGACCACACCGCCGCCGATCACCCGGAAACTTACCTGTTTACCGCTCTTCTGACCGAGATCGCGCACCAGCCGCGGCAGCCGGCCCGTGATGCTCTCCAGCGGCATCAGCCGGAGTTGCAGCGAGCGATGGTGCAGCTCTTCGATCAGGCGGGCCGTGTCGGCGAGAGAACCGTTGAGCTCACTCCAGTCGCGCTCCCTGGAGGCGCGCTGCAACATGAACCGGTAGGTCAGCAGTTCGCCGCTCAGGTTGATCACCTGGTCGAGCAGCTCCGTGCGCACTCGCACGCTGCGCCCGGCCTCGCTGCTGCGCCGCCCGCCGTCAGCACGCCGGTCATCGGCGAAGGTGACTTTGCGAACCTCGGCAATGGCCCGCAAGGTTCTGCCGAGCTCGCTCCTGGCCAACTCGGTGCGCAGCCAGGCCTGCACTCGCCGGCATTCCTCGCCCTGACGCAGGGTCTCCCTGGACGGTGACAGGCTGAGAATCTCACCGGCCCGCTCCAGCTCCCGCACGATCAGCAGGCAGCGTGCCGCGCTGGCAGCCGCGTCCACGGCCAGCTCGACGGTCACCTGATACACCCGCCCGACAGAAACCGTCGGC
This sequence comes from Desulfuromonadaceae bacterium, assembly GCA_041310635.1. Lineage (GTDB taxonomy): Bacteria > Desulfobacterota > Desulfuromonadia > Desulfuromonadales > BM103 > VAUL01. The sequence goes on from JBFYXI010000112.1 coordinate 6,622, forward strand.
AGGCCGCCGGCCGGCGCTGCCGACGGCTCGCCCACAGCGGCCGGTTCTGCCCCGGGCAGGGGCGGCGCTGGCGGTTCCATCCTGTCCGGCCCGGCCTCCGGCAAGGACCGGCTGCCGGCGGGACCGGCCAGGAATCGGGCAATGTCGCGCTCCGGCCGGTCGGCCTGCAGGTCGTCGATCAGTCCTTCGAGGAGATCAAATCCGGCCAGCAGGCGATCAACCAGCGCCACTGGGACCTCGCCGCCGCGCCGCACGTGGTCGAGGGCGTCCTCCAGGTGGTGGGCCAGGGCCGCGGCCCCTTCATAGCCCATGGACGCAGCCATCCCCTTCACCGAGTGGGCTTCGCGAAACAGGGCGTCGATGGTCTGCCGGTCGGCGGGGGCCTGTTCGAGGGCCACCAGCAAGCGTGACATCTGCGCGAGATGTTCCCGGGCCTCGCTAAAGAAGAGATCCCGGTACTTGGACATGTCCATGGTTGAAAAATTCGGGCCGCGTCAGCGGGGAACCGTCACCCGCCGCATGACATCGAGAACCCGTTCTTCCTTGAACGGCTTGATGATGAAGTCGCGCGCGCCGGCCTCGATCGCCTCGATCACCAGGGCATCCTGGCCAAGGGCACTGATCATCACCACCCGCGCCGCCGGATCTTCCGCCATGATCTCCTGGAGCGCCTCGATACCGCTGCGCTTCGGCATGACGATGTCCATGGTGACCAGGTCGGGGCGGTGCTGGCGATAGAGTTCCAGGGCCGCCTCACCGCTGTCGGCCTCGGCGACTACCGCATAACCCGCCCTCTGGCAGATATCCTTGAGCATGTTGCGCATGAACAAGGCATCATCGACGATCATGACATTGAGTGACATGGTTTGCTCCTATGCTGCATAGATGGTCTCCAGACGCTCGATGACGGCGTCGACATCGAGCAGGTTGACGTACAGGTTGTCTATTTCGACGACTCCGGTGACGGCCACGGCGTGATCGTCATCCGGCGGCGGCAGCAGACCGTCGCTGGCGAACGGGACGATGCGGCCGACGGCGGAAACCGCCAGGGCCAGACCATGCCGTCCGGAATCCAGCAAGACCAGGCGGCGGTCAAGGGGGGGGGCGGCGGCAATCCCGAGCAATTCCGGCAGATCGATCACCGCCAGCACGCGCCCGTGGGCATTAATCGCACCCAGCAACGGGCCGCGCCCGGCGGGGACCGCATACACGGGGGGGGCATCGGCCACTTCCTGGACTGATTCGATCTCCACGCCATACTGGGCGCAGCCGAGCTGGATCAGCAGCATCAGCGCCATCGTTTCACTCCGCCTCCGCCTCCGCCGCCGCGAGCCGAAAGCGTTTGACCACGGCCAGCAGCTCTTCGGACATGACCGACAGTTCGTGGGCGGATTGCGCCAACTCCACCATGGCCGTGGACTGCTGCTCGGTGGCCGCGGAGACCTCTTCGGTGGCCGCCGCATTGTCGGAGACCACTTTGTCGATCTCATCGATGGCCCGGGTGATCCGCTCGGCGCCACTGGTCTGCTGCGCGGCCAGTTCGGCGATGCTGTGGGCCTTGGTTCGAGTGTCATCGGCGTGGCGATTGATGTCGGCGAAAGCCTCGCTGGTGCGCTCCGCTGCCGAGCGGCCCTGTTGCATTCCCTCGGTGATCTGATGCAACGATCCGTACAGGTCCTGCCCCTCCGCCAACAGTTCCTCGATCAGGGTGTTGATTTCCGCGGAGGAGTCCGTGGTCGAGTCGGCCAGCCTGCGGACCTCCTCGGCAACCACCGCGAAGCCGCGACCGTACTCGCCGGCCCGAGCGGCTTCGATGGCGGCGTTCAGCGCCAGCATGTTGGTCTTGTGGGCAATGCCGTTGATCACCTCGACAATCTTGCCGACCTTCTGCACCCGCGCGACAAAGGAAACGATCTGCCGGCTGCTTTCTTCAACTTCGGACAAGCTCCGTAGGATGGTCTGCTTGCTGGCTTCGGCCAGCTGGTTGCCGCGTACCGCTGTCGTCGCGGTTTCTTCGGCGGCATCGGCGACCCTTTTGGCCGCGGCGGCCACCAGGCTGATCGACACCGCCATCTCCTTGAACAGCCGGTTCGATTCCTCGACCATCTCGGCCTGGGTCTCGGCGCCCTTGCTGATCTGGTCGACGGTCCTGG
>JBFYXI010000128.1:0-5155 GCA_041310635.1 Desulfuromonadaceae bacterium
GATGGCGGCGGCTCGCGGTGGTTGCGGAGGCGGGGGGGGCTGGCGCTCCTCGCGGCGCGACAGCAGCACCAGTCCGATCAGCAGCGCCGCCGCCACCAGGAGCGCCAGGTGCAGGCGCCAGTTGAGCGGACCCTTGCCTTTGCCGGGTTTTTTCGGTGGGCGGGAGCGGCTCGGCGGCGCTTTCTTGCCGGATTTCGACGTCGTTGGTTTTTTGGGCGGCATCGTGAGAGCGCCACGCGGGGGGATGCCCCCGCGTGGCTTTCTTGGTCAGGCGGCGCGGGGCTTGATGCCCTGGAAGATTTGCCAGCCCTTGAGCAGATCGAGGGCGCGCATCAACTGGTAGTCGCTGAGCTGCTCCTTGTTCAGCAGGAAACGGCCGCCATTGGTTGCCGGCGGCGGCTCCCCCCGGTCGACCTGCTCGCTGTCGAAGTGGTTGGGCAGATCCTTCTCCCGGAAATGTCCGCGATCCGCGGCTTCCTTGATCTCCGCCGGGGACACGGCAATGTCCGGCACGATCCCCTTGGCCTGGATCGAAGTGCCCTTTGGCGTATAGTAGCGGGCCGTGGTCAGGCGCAACCCGGCATCGTCGCCCAGCGGCAGGATGGTCTGCACCGAGCCCTTGCCGAAGCTCTGCGTGCCGAGAACCACCGCGCGGCCGTGATCCTGCAGGGCACCGGCCACGATTTCCGAGGCGCTGGCACTGCCGCCGTTGATCAGGATCACCATCGGGCAGTCCGGCTCGGTGCCGTTGCGCCGGGCGGAAAACTCCATTTGCGCATCGGCTTCGCGCCCCTTGGTATAGACGATCAGCCCGGCGTCGAGAAACAGGTCGGCGACTTCCACGGCCTGGTCGATCAGACCGCCGGGGTTGTTGCGCAGATCAAGGATCACCCCTTTGAGCGCGCCGCCGTTCTCCTTGTTCAGGTCATTCAGGGCCCGCTCCAGGTCGGCGCCCGTGCGTTCCTGGAACTGGGTGACCCGCAGGTAGCCGAAGCCATCCTCCAGGGTTTTCGCCTTGACGCTCTTGATCTTGATGACTTCGCGCTTGAGGGTGAATTCCCGCGGCCGCTCGAAGCCCTCGCGCATGACGGTGATGGTCACCTCGGTACCGGGGGCTCCGCGCATCAGGCGCACCGCCTCCATGACCTCCATCCCTTTGGTGAACTGATCGGCGATCTTGACAATGCGGTCGCCGGCGGCCAGCTCGGCCCGGAAGGCGGGGGTATCCTCGATCGGCGCGACAATGGTCAGAACCTCGTCCTTGATGGTGATCTCGATCCCCAGTCCGCCGAACTCGCCGCGGGTGTCGATTTTCATCTCCTTGTAGACCTCCGGCGGCATAAATCCGGAATGCGGGTCGAGGGAGGCCAGCATGCCGTCAATCGCTCCGTAGACCAGGTCCTTGACGGAAACTTCCTCCACGTAACTGCGCCGCACGATGCTGAGCACGTCGGTGAACAGCTGCACCTCCGCATAGGCCGCCTCGGCCCGGGCCAGGCTCGGTCCCTGTAGCCAGCCGACAGCAAGACCGCCCAGCAGCACGGTCAGCAGCAGAACCACCGTTAACTTCCTTTTCAACATTCATGCCTCCCTGAGGTCAGCGCGGGGCCAGCCATTGGTTTGGGTCGACGGGAACCCCGCGATGGCGGATTTCGAAATAGATGGCGTCGCGGCCTTCGTGCCCGGAGAGGGCCACCACCTCTCCGGAGCCCACCACGTCACCGGTTTTTCGGGTGAATTTGGCGGCATGGGCGTAGAGCGTGTAGTACTTGTCGCCGTGGTCGATCACCATCAGGTTGCCAAACCCCTTGAGCGGGCTGGCATACAGCACCCGCCCGCCCCACACCGCCTTGACCGGGGTCTGGGTCGGGACTGCGATTTCCAGGCCGTTACTCTCGATGAGGGTTCCCAGGTCGGGGTGGCGGGTGCTGCCGTAACCGATGCGGACCGTGCCGGCAACCGGCCAGGGCAGGCGCCCTTTTTGCGAGGTGAAATCTACACCTTTGCTGTCAGTATAGGATTGCGTCCGGCTAGATTCAAGCTTTTTGACCAGTTCGGCAAGACGCGCGGTCTTGACCCGCAAATCCTTGAGGGCGGCGGCGAGGCGGGTCTCATCGGCGCGCAGCTCGGCCAGCAGCCGTTGCTTCGCCTGTCCGGCCGAACTCAGGGCGGCCTGCTCGGCACGTTGCTGGGCCGCTACTTCCGACTGGCGGGCGCGCAGCGCCTGGAGATCGCTCAGCGCCTGCTCGGCCGCAGCGGCCTGTTGCCGGTAGTCCGCCATCAGCTGCCGGTCGTAACGGACGATCCGTGACAGGAACACGTATTTTTCCGCCAGCTCGAGCGGCGTACCGGCGGTGCTGAGAAAAGCCCGGGCCGTTCCGGTCTGGCCTGACTTGTAGAGCACCACCAGCCGCTTTTTCAGCAGCCGCTCGGTCTCGACCTGCCGCCGGCGCAACTGCTCCAGCTCAGCCTGACGCAAGGCCAGCTGTCGGTCGAGTTCTTTCAGCTCCCGTTGGCTGCGCCGGGTCAGCTCGCCCAGGCGCTGCAGCGACTGCTCCAGTTTCTCCAGGTCCGTTGTGAGGTCCCCGGCGGCGGCCCGCTTGTCACGCAGGCTGTTCAGGGTCGCTTCAATCTGCTGCTGCAAGCCGGCCAGTTCACGACGGTTCGCTTCCAGGTCGTCAGCAGCGCCGGCTGCCGGCCATCCCCACAGCAGGACGGCCAGCAACCCGGCGACCAGCGGTGCGGTCAAAACCCGGAGACCACCCATCATTGACAGAAGCGCACGAATTTGCGCAGCGCCAGCAGGCTGCCGACCAGACCGATCAGGGTACCGACAGCCACCACCAGGGCCTGCCATGCGGGAGGAAGAAAGTGGATGGTGTCTATGCCGGTGAGCAGCAGCAGGTTCCCCAGGCTCTCCCGCAGGATGATCTGGTAAACCGTGAAACTCACCAGCAGTGCCAGCGCGCCGCCGATCAACCCTTGCAGCGCCCCTTCGAGCAGGTAGGGGAGTTTGATGAACAGGGCGGTGGCGCCAACCATGGTCATCGCCTCCAGTTCGTCCTGGCGGGCATACAGGGTCAGTTTGATCGTATTGGCGACGATGACCAGGGCGGCCATGACCAGAAAGCCGCCGAGAGCGGCGCCGACCGTGCGCAGCAGGAGCAGAAAGGCCTCGAATCGTTCCAGCCACTCGCGGGCGTAGTGCAGCTCGCCGAAAGCCCGGTTGCGGCTCAGACGCTCGACCACGACCGCCGTCTCCTGGCGCCGCTCCGGGTGAAGACGGATCTCCAGGGAAGCCGGCAGCACCTCGGCACCGAGCCCATCAAGCAATTCGGCATCGTGGCCCAGCCGTTGCCGGAAACGCTGGTGCGCCTCCTCGCGCGACACGTAGGTGACTTCGGCAACCTCGGGGTAGGCCCGGATTTCGCTCACCCAGCGATTGAGCGTAGCCCCGTCCGGCGGTTGCTCAAGGTAGGCGACGATGGCCAGGTCCGCAGCCCAGGAAGCGGTCAGGCGCTGCACGTTGAGAACGGCGATGGCAAAGAAGGCCAGCAGCGCCAGGGCTACGCCCACGGTGAAAATTGCCGCCAGGCTCAATACCGGGCTGTGCCGCATATTGCGCAAGGCGCGGTGCAGGAAGTAGCCGGTCTGTCTGATCATGGCACTTGGTCTCCCACCAGCCGCCCGCCTTCCAGGGTGATGACCCGGCGCGGGAACTGCCAGATCAGGCCGCGGTCGTGGGTCGCCATGATGATCGTGGTGCCGCGGGCATTGGCCGCCTTGAACTGTTCCATAATATCGAGCGTGACGTCCGGATCGAGGTTGCCGGTCGGCTCGTCGGCCAGCAGCACCAGCGGATCGCCCACCAGCGCCCGGGCCACCGCGACCCGCTGTTGTTCACCCCCGGAGAGTTGCAGCGGGTAGTGGTGCAGCCGATGTTCAAGTCCGACCTGTTGCAGACACTGGTAGACCTTCTTGCCGATCTCGATCCGGCGCCGCCCCTGGACTTCCAGCGGAAAGGCAACGTTCTCGAAGACCGTGCGCCGGTTGAGCAGCTTGAAATCCTGGAAGACGATCCCGAGATTGCGCCGCAGGTAGGGGATATAGCGGGTGCCGAGACGGGTGATGTTGCGGCCGTCCATCAGAATCTGTCCGCGGCTCGGCCGCTCGGCGCAGCAGATCAGCTTGAGCAGCGTCGACTTGCCGGCACCCGACGGGCCGGTCAGGTAAACGAACTCCCCTTTCTCGATCTGCAGATTGATATCCGCAAGGGCCGCCTGTTCACGGGAGTAGGTCTTGCCGATGTTGAACAGCTGGAGCATGCCGGGGTTGTCACCATTCTCGATAGGGGATGCCATTGAGTCCGATCAGGTCGCTGTTGCTGAACACGTTCTCCACCAATCCCTCGGCAACGGTGCCGTCCTCGCGCGGTTCCGGGGAGACCACCTCCCAACTCTCCTGCAGGTTGGTAAACGGATCGGTGGGAATCCCCCGGAGATATTTGCCCTCGACCAGCGCTTCCAGGGAGTCAGGATACTTGCTGTTGTCGACAAAATAGGCATCAATTGCCCGACGCATCTGATAGAGATCCTCCATCAGCACCGCCTCCCGGGCCTTGATCACGCTGCGCTGGTAGTTGGGCGCGGCAATGCTGGCCAGGATGCCGATGATGGTCATGACGATCAGCAGTTCGATCAGCGTAAAGCCCCGCTCGGCCGATCGGTTGCGCTGCGTTTCAGGCATGCGGGTCACCATGTCCGGTACTCGCTGCCGTCAAGAGCCGTCCGGGTGCTTTGTGAATAGACATCGTAGAGATCTCCGCCGCCGTAAACAAACGAATCCGGGTCGTCCTGGTAGGCACGCAACCCCCACCCCTCGGCGAATTCGTCGAAGGGATCGACGGGAATGCGGCGCAGATATCTGCGCTTGTAGGGATAGAGCCCCCCCCAGTCGCTGCCTTCCACCAACTGGTCGAGGGACTCGGGATAGCCGGTTTCATTGACCGAGGCGATAATCTTCTTCTCCCTGACCGCCCGGTCGTAATCGGCTTTCCAGAAATCGATCGCGGTGCGCATGTCGCGCAGCGACCGGCGCAGCTCCATCTCCTTGCCGCGGGTGACGGCGACCTCGGCCATCGGCAGAGCCGCAGCGG
>JBFYXI010000162.1:0-7132 GCA_041310635.1 Desulfuromonadaceae bacterium
ACGCTCTTCCGATCTGGCCGCCGACATCCAGTCGGCCGCCGTCGCCATGCCGTTGGTGATCGGACCGACGCCGCCGCCGGCCACATAGAAATCTTTGGTACTTCCCGCGCGGGCCCAGATCGCAATGCCGATATACAGTGCGAAGGAGGCGCCGACGACGAGATAGGTCATAGCCTGAAGACTCATTGATATGCCTCCTTATTCCTCGTGAACGTCGAATTTGCGGTCGAGATTGCCCATCAGCTTGGCATAGATGAAGATCAGGGCGATGAAGACATACATCGAACCCTGATGCGCCCACCAGAAACCAAACGGATAGCCGCCGATGTGGATGTTGTTGAGTGCGGGGGCGAACAGGATACCGAATCCGTAGGAGACCAGCGCCCAGACAAACAACGTCATTCCGACCAATTTAAGAACTGCCATCCAATAAGCTTGTCCACTCTTGTCCATAGTATTCCTCCTCTTTCTCCTTCCTAGAATGGGTCTTGCCTCTAGTTTTGACCATACCGGCCAGTCACGCGTTTCCTCCCTTTCTCCTTGACAGTAAAGACAGCGGAGAGTCCCCGCGCCTCCCGATGGCTCCGCGGCGGGGGACCGCCTCAGATACTCTTGCGTCGCAGGTAGTGGCCAAGGTAGCCGAGTCCGGCCGAGACCACGTATCCTGCATCTTTCAGCTGCGGCACCAGCTCGGTTTCGATCCGTTCCCGCGCCATGCGGAAAGTCGGGCCGAGAATCGCCAGCACCGCCGCCACCTCTCCCTTGCCATTCAGCAGCGGCACCGCCAGGCAGGTCACCCCCTCGCCGAAGCCGTGCTCGTCGATACACAAGCCGCGGCGGCGGAGGGTGTCCTCCAGTTCGTCGACCGCTTCCAGCGGCGGCATCTTGACTTCCAGGTGCTTCCTGCCGTCGCTGCCGGCGCGTTCGCCGAAGACCTGGAAGAGCCGCCCGACCGCCGTCGCCGCCAGCGGCAGGCGCTGCCCGGTGAGCGCCACGATCTTGACCTGCTGGGTGCTGTCGACCATGTCCAGCAGCAGGATCTCCTCCTTGCGCCGTACCACGAAGTAGACCGCCTCGTTGCACTGGCGGGCCAGGCGCTCCATGGCCGGGCGCGCCTTGCGCAGCATCCCCATGCGCGACAGGAGCTTCTGTCCCATCTCGTAGGCGGACAAGCCCAGCCGGTACTTGACCGAGTCCTCGCCGCGCTCGACGAAACCGCGCTTTTCGAAGGTGGCCAGCAGCCGGTAGACGCTGGTCTTGTTCATGCCGAGCCGCTGGCTGAGCTGTGAAATGCGCGCCTCACCGCCCTCGTCGCAGATGGCGTCGAGCAGGTCGAGGGCGTTTTCCACCGAGTTGATGGAGTAGACGGCCTTTTGCTTGAGCGGTGACGGCAAAACCTTGGGCATGTCACAGTCCTTTGACGAGGCCTTAAAAAAATCCGGCGGCACCAGCTTGCCGGGCAGCAACCGCTAGTTTCGCCAAAAAGTAATACAACGTTTTATTTTTGTCAATAAATTTTTATAAAAAAATCTATTATCAGATTTATACAATTATATCGAAGTTTTATCTCGGAAATTCAAGAAAAGACCGGTCGCCTGGTTAACCTAGATTAACCTTTTGCCGGGCGCAACAAAGCCGCACATCTGCATGAAATTAAAATAATATTTTTTATTGAACAAGCGGAGGCGTGGTGGCGGGGAAATGTGGTTCTGCAGCCGCTTCACGAAGCGGGCGGCAGGTGCTTTTTCAGGTGGATGCTGAGGGCCGGCTGACTGATGCCGAGCAGGCGCGCGGCGATGCTCTGATTGCCGTTGGCCCGGCGCAGTGCCTCGTCGATGACCAGGTCGCGGGCTTCGGCCAGCGTCGGCAGCCGGCCCGGCACCACCAGCAGCGGGCTTGCCTCACGCACGGCATCGACCGGCACGGCGCCGGGGCGGTTGAGGTAGCGGCGGAACGGTTCCATGGAGAGCCGCCCGGCCGGGCTCTGACGGACGCCGTCATCGACCAGTTGCCGCAATTCACGGAGGTTGTCCGGAAACGCGTAGCTGGCGAGCAGCGGCACCAGGTTGCGCGGCAGGGCCGGCTTGCCGTGGCGGCCGAGCGCGGCGCAGCTGGCCGCCACCAGCTGTTCGAGCAGCAGCGGCAGATCTTCCAGGCGCTCGCGCAACGGCGGCATGCGCACCTGGTGCATGCTCAGCCGGTAGAAAAGATCTTTGCGGAAGCGGCATTGGTTGACCAGTTCCGCCAGATCGGCCCGGGCCGAGCACACCAGGCGGATCTCGAGACGGCGGGGCACGCGGCTGCCGGCCGGCAGGTACTCGCCCTGCTGCAGAAGCTGGGTCAGGCTGGCCTGAGACGCCGCCGGCAGGTCATCGATCCCTTCGAGATACAGGATGCCGCCGCGCGCCTGCTCGAGCAGTCCCGGCCGCTGCTCTTCGCCGCACAGCCGGGCGGCGAAATCGGGTCCGGCGAGAGCGGCTGCCGCCGCCGCGACCCAGGCCCCGCCCGGGCAGGCCAGGGCGTGCAGCGCCCGGGCCGCAAGCCGCTTGCCGGTGCCCGGCTCCCCGACAATCAGCAGCGGCTCGCTGCTCCCGGCAATCGCCTCGAGATAATGGCAAACCGCCTCCACTTTGACGCTGCGGCTGCAAAATGCCGCGTAAATCTCAGGGTGCTGCAGGTCGCGACGCAGCAAACGGCTGGTCAACTCACGATTTTCCCGTTGCAGGGCGCGCATGCCGAGGGCTTTCTGGATGCCGGCCAGCAGCCGGTCGGGCTCCGCGGTCTTGACGTAATAGTCGAAGGCGCCGAACCGCATGCAGCGCACCGCCGTTTCCAGCTGGTTGAGCCCGCTCAGGACGATGACCGGCACCTCGGGAAACTCCTGCGTCACCTGCACCAGCAGATCCTCGCCGCCGATATGCGGCATGACCAGATCGAGCAGCACCACGGCGACTGGTTGGCAGCGCAGCATGCCGATCAGTTCGCGGCTGTCGCTGCAGGTCAGCAGATTACTGTAATTGCCGGTGTATTCCAGGGTGAAGGCCAGGCTGTGCAGCCAGGAAGGCTCATCGTCGACCAGCAGGATCGGGAACTCGGGAAAGGTACGCTCCGTGCTCATCAGGCTTTCTCCTCGGCGGCCAGGGGAATGACCACCCGGACCGTGGTGCCGCGGCCGGGGGTGGAAACGATGTCGAGCCGCCCGTGGTGCTCCTTGACGATCCGCGCCGACACCGACAGGCCGAGCCCGGTGCCGCCGCTCTCGCGGCGCGTGGTGAAGAACGGATCGGTTACGTGCGGCAGGTCGGCCGGGGCAATGCCCACCCCCTCGTCGCTCACTTCGAGGAACAGCGCCGGTTCCTCGTCAAGCCGGCCGGTCTTCACGGCAATGCCCCGCTGGCGGTCGGGGAGCGACTGGCAGGCATTCAGCAGCAGGTTGACCGTCACCTGCTCCAGCCGCTGGGGAGAACCCCGCAACGCCGGCAGCGCCGCCACATAGTCCGCCGTGAAGTGGTCGGTCGCCTTCCTCAGGGCGTTGCCGGTAAGACGCACCGCCGCCTGGGCCACTTCATTCAGATCGACCTCCTGGCAGATATCGGGCGGTTCGCTGCGGGCAAACTCCTTGAGATCTTCGACGATCCGGCGGATGCGCCCGGCAGCCTCGAGCACCTCGCTTTGCAGGCGCGGAATCTCGAGGCGCAGCCGGGCATAAGGCATGCGGCCGAGGGGCAGTTCGCCGCGCTCCCGCCACAGCTCGTCAAGCAGTTGCAGCGTCCCCTCGCCGATCTTCTTGAGGACCGCGGCGTTCAGCAGGATGGTGGCATTCGGGTTGTTGATTTCGTGGGCCACGCCGGCAGCCAGCTCGCCGAGGGAGGCCAGCCGGCTGGCCTGGGCCGCCTGTTCCCGCAGGCGAATTTTCTCGGTGACATCGAGCAGCACCCCTTGCAGGTGGGTGGCGACGCCCTCGGCGTCGCGCTGCGGCAGCAGCCGGCAGTCGACCCAGCGCACCTCGCCGTTGCGGGCCTGAATCCTGAATTCCACGAGCAACTCCCGGCTGTCCCGGTCCGCGACATGCCGGGAGATCAGATCCTTGACCCGCCCCCGGTCCTCCGGGTGGATCAGCGGCAGGACAGACATCTGCTGTTGCAGGAATTCAGCGGGCTGGTAGCCGAACTGGGTCACGCTGTCCGAGACGAACTGGACCGGGTAGCCGGCGTCCACCCGGCAGAGAAAGGCCAGCGTCGGGCTGGCATTGATGATCCGCTCCAGGACCAGGCGCTGGTCGGCAATCTGCCGGTAGCGCTCCTCGCTCTCGCGGAGACGCTCCACGGTATTGCGCAGGTCGTCCAGGGTTTTCCACAACGAGACCGCCAGGGAGTTGATGGCGCGGCCGAGCAGGTCGATCTCGTCGTTGCCGGAGATCTCGACCCGGGCGGTGAGATCCCCCTGTTCGATCTTGCGCAGGGCCACGGCGGCCCGCTCCATCGGCACGCTGATGCGCCGCGACAGCAGCAGCGAGATGGCCAGCGCCGCCAGGCCGCTGGCAACGACTACCCCCACCAGAATGTTGGGAATCACGGCGAGTCCTGACTGGATCTGTTCGCGGGCGGGGTAGACCACCCCGCGAGCATAGAGCTCCGTGCGCTCGCGCAGGCTGTCGGAAAGGGTCCTGATCTGGGCCACCACCTGCTCGCGCGAACTGCGCAACTCCAGCCGCCGGGCGAACACGCCCTCGCCATGGTGCCGGAAGCGGGCAAGCCGCCGGGCGAAGTCCGCCGAGAGGGGCCGCTGGCCGAGGCGCTCCACCTGCTGGCGAAAAATTTCCAGATCGGAGGGATTGGCGGTGACGTAGTAGTCGCGATAGGCCAGGGCGGCGATGGTGAGTTCGCGCGCCAGGTCGCGGCGGCCGAGACGGGTCGCCTCGTCGAGGAGCGGCGCCAGCGCATCGTCCGCCTCCTGATTTTGGCGCTCGAGACGGGCGAGCACCTCGATCGGCCCGGCCAGGCTGACCTTGAGCTGGGCGAGTTCGGCAACTTGCTGGCTGCGGAAATCTTCCCGGAAGGACGAGCCGGATATCTGGGTCATCAGCGCGTCGACTTTCCCCTGCAGCTCGCGCTGGGCGACGGTCGTTGCCGGATCTCCCGGGGAGAGGTTCAGAAACAGCGCCACTTCGCTGAGCAGGCTGTGCACCTCGACAATCAGGGTGCTGTCGCTCCAGTGGCGATCGACCAGCAACTTGGTCCGGTCGCCCACCCCGCCAACCATGAGGATGGTCAGCACCACTCCGCCGGTGAACAGGGCGATGATGGCCAGGTAGCTGAGCAGCAGTCGCTTGCGTAACGATCGGCGCAAGAGGCAAACTCCCGGATAGCGCGGATGAACGACGCCGCATGATAACACAAGAGTTCGCCACCGCCACAGGCGTTTTACCTCGGCGGAACAAAACGTTGACAAGGCGGCGAGGCTGTGCTAACGGTTGCCCACTAAATCACCAGGAACGACAGCGCCATGAACCGGACCACCACCGACATGCTGACCTGCAAGGCTGCCCGAGCTAACAGCGCGGCCGCCGCGGCGGCCGCTGTCCGTGCCTGTGTCCATGGCTCCGGCGTCTGAACGGCGCATCCGTTTAGTGAGACCGAGGCCATGGGCAACCGCCCGTGGCCTTTTCATTTGCATCCGGCGGTAAAGCGCGGAGACGCAGAGGCGCCGAGAAGAACAATTCAAGGTATAAGTTTCAAGGAACAGGACTTCGTTTTAGCCTTGAACCTTGCTTCTGATGCCCTGGATTTTTTCCGCGCCTCCGCGCCTCGGCGTCAAAAGTATCGGTTTTTATCTATCATAAGACAGGAAGGTGAAGCATGCGCACCAACATCGTACACTTCGGGGCGGGGGAACTGACCTACGAGATCCGGGCGATCGTCGACATCGCCGACAAGCTCAGGGCTCTCGGCATCAAGACCAACATGGAGAATATCGGTGATCCGGTCGCCAAGGGGGAGAAGATCCCGGCGTGGATGAAGAAGATCGTCGCCGACCTGGCGATGCAGGACGCCTCCTACGGCTACTGTTCGACCCGCGGCGTGCTGGAGACCCGCCAGTTCCTGGCGGAGATGACCAATCGGCGCGGCAAGGCACAGATCTCCGCCGACGACATCCTCTTCTTCAACGGCCTCGGCGACGCCATCCAGAAGGTCTACGGCTTCCTGCGCCGCGAGGCGCGGGTCATCGGCCCGTCGCCGACCTACTCCACCCACTCCTCGGCGGAGGCCGCCAGCGCCGGGCAGAAACCGGTCTCCTACCGGCTCGACCCGGACAACAACTGGTACCCCGACCTCGACGACCTGCGCCTGTCGGTCAAGTACAACCCGGCCATCGCCGGCATCCTCATCATCAACCCGGACAATCCGACCGGCGCCGTCTACCCGGAGCGGATCCTCAAAGAGATCATCGCCATCGCCGAGGAGTACGACCTGTTCATCATCTCCGACGAGATCTACCACAACATCATTTACAACGGTCAGTCGACCCGGCCGATCTCCGACCTGATCGGCAGCGTGCCGGCCATCGCCATGAAGGGGATCAGCAAGGAAGCGCCGTGGCCCGGGGCGCGCTGCGGCTGGATCGAGGTCTACAACGCCGACAAGGACCCGATGTTCCAGCAGTACGTATCCTGCATCCTCAACTCGAAGATGGTCGAAGTCTGCTCCACCACCCTGCCGCAGATGGCCATCCCGGCACTGCTCAGTCACCCCGAGTACCCCAAGTATCTGGAGGAGCGCAGGAGCCGCTACGAGCGCTGCTCCAACATCGCCTTCGACATCCTCAAGAAGGTGCCGGGACTCAAGGTCAACCGCACCAACGGCGCCTTCTACATGGCGGTGGCCTTCGACCAGGGGCGCCTGACCGGCAAGCAGACGCTGCCGATCAAGAACCGGGAAGTCAAGGAACTGGTCGAAGGACTGGTGGCCCAGCCCGGCTGCTCCCTGGACAAGCGCTTCGTCTACTACCTGCTGGCCTCCACCGGCATCTGCACCGTGCCGCTCTCCTCGTTCTGCACTCCGGAAATGGGCTTCCGCATCACCCTGCTGGAGCGCGACGAGAAGGAATTCACCAAAATCTTCCAGACCATCGC
>JBFYXI010000170.1:0-4672 GCA_041310635.1 Desulfuromonadaceae bacterium
CGCAGTGGCCGCTTCGATGGTTGCCACTCCCGAAGCAGTGAAGGTGGTTATCGACGTGTCGTCATTCGCATCTGCGAAACCCAGATTGACCGGACTGCTCGGATCGAAAACGTCTATCCCGAAGCCCATGCGCAGGTCATAAACACTGCCTGCAGTTGCCTCGGTACCCAGAAAACCGACGTTGACGATCAAACCGGGAAGGTAATCCGTACTGATGCGGCTGAAGTAGATGTCTCGAGCAAAGAAACCGAAGTCGTCGACAGTCAGAGGGTCGCCCACAGTCGGCAGGGTCGAAACGTCGAAGTTGTAGGCGAAAGATACGCTGAAGGTCTGGCTGATTGCGACTTCCGGCTTGACGCTAACGTCTGATCTCGTGCCGCCACTATTCCAGACCTCTCCCGGAAGAGAAATTTCATTCTGGTCAGCTTGCAGTCCGAGGTCTATGGTGAAGTTTTCCGTCAGCTTGAGATAGAGAGTAAACTCATGACCGAACATGTCGGCATCAGCGTTGGCAATGACAGGATCGAAATCGATATAAATAATCCCGTTAAGGTCTTCGTGTACGGCGAATTCATCCAGGAAGGTATTGAGTGAGCTTTCCAGGTTCTCAATAGTTCCACCGTACTGCTGAAGGTAGTTGGCAACTCCCCCTACAAACAGAACCTTATAGGCTTCGTTCCAATCGACAACTCGGTCATCGTTGAGGTCCATGGCGTAGAGCTTTTCCTCAACGGAATAGGAACCGTCGTTGTTGACGATGTTGTAGGACGACACCAGTCCGTTCTTGTAGGCCGTTGTCGTAGGATCGTTAAACACGGATTTATTAAGCAACACGTTTGATTCATACTCAATCTTACCATCGTGGTCATGGTCAACTGCGACAGCCACTTCTGTCGGGATGTGGACTTCACTTTCATCGATGAGGTCGTCGCCATTCAAATCCTGGTAGATTTGCAAGACTCCGGGGAGCAGGGTAGTAAAGTCGAGATCGGTGTTGACAAATTCCTGGACCTTGTCAGAGAACGACATCAGTCCGTCGTCCATGGCCGAGACAAGACCGGGCAGCAGCGAGTCGGCGCTCAGCAAAATCCGTGGCTCCAGGGCCTCGAAGTGCGGGCGGCGCCGTGGCGGATGACTGATTTTACGCGGCAGGGGGTTGCGATCGAAGAACCGACTGGTCGCCCATTTGCACCGTGCCATGATGGCCTCCTCGCCCCGCTCCGGGGCACCCGTGTCTAAGCCTGCAAAAACGCGTACTTACGCATGTGGTATTTTGTGAGCACCTAGAGCCACAAGCCCTGATAACAGATAGTTACAACCGGCAGGTGCAAGCGGCGCAAAAAATATAGCCGACCTGCCAGGTTTTCACCTTCGGCAGCTCGGCCATCCCCCCGCCACCGCGTATCAATGGCGGGGCCGGACCCGAAGCTTTCCGTCCCCCCCTTTCGGAGGGTTTGGTCTTGTCGGGTGTCTATGAATTTACCCTTCTCATAACAGTTCAGAAGCGGTTGTCAATGAGGTCAAAGCAATAAAAATTGTGCCGATTCCGGCCCGGATTTGATGGCAGGAGAAAACTCTAATTGATTCTAGCTTGTTACGCAGAATTACATATTTAGATATAGCGTGAAAAAAATCATGCGCTTGCTTCCGCCGACTGCGAACCCCGGTTGCCACGCAAGCCGCACGCTTGCCTTTTATTGCCATAGCTGTTAAGAATTCAGGGGCTTTTCGGGAAAATCCTTGCTCCAGAGGATGGCCCTGCGTCTCCATGCCGCCGCGTTTACATGCCTGTTCGAGGCTGCTCTCCGCCGGGATGACCCGACCATGACCGACCGCCGCGCCCTGCTCCGCCAACTCCCCGCCATCGACCGGCTGCTGAACACGCCGCCGCTGAGCGATCTGGCGGCAGCTTGTCCGCACGCGCAACTGCGCGAAGCCGCGCAGCGGGCGGCGGAACAACTGCGCCGGCAAGTGCTCGACGAGACCGCCCCCCTCCCCGACATTTCCATCGCCGCGGCAGCGCGCTTGGCCGGCGCGTATCTGCAGGCCCTGGAAACCCCGTCGCTGCGCCGGGTGCTGAACCTGACCGGGACGGTGCTGCACACCAATCTCGGCCGCGCCCCCCTGGCCGAAACCGCGCTGACGGCGGTTCAGGAGGTGGCCCGCGGCTATTCGACGCTGGAGTACGACCTGCAGCAAGGGCGGCGTGGTGAGCGCCACGTCCACGTCGAGGAACTGCTCTGCCGGCTAACCGGGGCGGAAGCCGCCCTGGCGGTGAACAACAACGCCGGCGCGGTGCTGCTGGCCCTCTCCGCCCTGGCCGGCGGCAAGAGCGCGCTGGTGTCGCGCGGCGAGCTGATCGAGATCGGCGGCTCCTTCCGCATCCCCGAGATCATGGCCGCCGGCGGCGTCAGGCTGGTCGAGGTCGGCGCCACCAACAAGACCCACCTTGACGACTACCGGCGGGCCATCGGCCCGGATACCGCGCTGATCCTCAAGGTCCACACCAGCAACTACCGGATCCTCGGCTTCACCGCCGCGGTGACCGGCGAGGAGCTGACCGCCCTGGGCAAGGAACGCGGCATCCCGGTGTTGGAAGACCTGGGCAGCGGCCTGCTCATCGACCTGACCGCCCTGGGGCTGCCGCGTGAGCCGACGGTTCGCGAGACGCTGGCCAGCGGCATCGATCTGGTCACCTTCAGCGGCGACAAGCTGCTGGGCGGCCCCCAGGCCGGGCTGATCGCCGGCACCCGGGAGCTCGTGGCGAAACTGAAGAAACACCCGCTGGCCCGCGCCCTGCGCCTCGACAAGATGACCCTGGCCGCCCTGGAGGCGACCCTGCGCCTCTATCTCGACCCGCAGCGGGCGCTGTGTGAGGTGCCGACCTTGCGCCTGCTCGCCATCCCCGGCGACGAACTGCAGCGCCGCTGCCGGGAACTGCTGCCGGCGCTGCAAGCGGCCGCCGGCGAGCAGGCCCGACTGGAGATCGTGGCGACCACCGCCACGGTGGGCGGCGGCGCCATGCCGCTGGCCGAACTCCCCGGCTGGGCGGTCGCCGTCGATCCGGGGGAGGTCTCCCTTCAGGAACTCACCGCCCGGCTGCGCGCCGCCGAACCTCCGGTCATCGGCCGGGTGCAGGACGACCGTCTGCTCCTCGACCCGCGCACCCTGCTCCCCGGCGAAGAGCCCCTGCTGGCCGCGGCGCTGGGCCAGGCCCTCGATGGCACCGGTCGGGATTGACCAAGCGCCCATGCATGCTGTGAACCGGAAATGACCCCATGAAACTGACCCAGCTCTCCAAAAGCAGCGGTTGAGCGGCCAAGCTCCCCCCGGGGCCGCTGGCGCAGGTGCTGCGCCAACTACCGACCAGCGAGGATCCGAACCTCCTGTCCGGCGCGATTCCCAACGCCGATGCCGGAGTCTATCGTCTCAGCGCCGATTGCGCCCTGGTGCAGTCGGTGGACTTCTTCACGCCGATCGTCGATGATCCCACGGCCTTCGGGCGCATCGCCGCGGCCAACGCCCTCTCCGACCTGTACGCCATGGGCGCCCGGCCGCTGACCGCCCTCAATCTGGTCGGCTTCCCCAGCTGCCTCGGTCACGAGGTGCTGGTGGCGATCCTCAAGGGGGGCACGGAGAAGCTTGCCGAGGCGGGGGCGGTGCTGGTCGGTGGACATACGGTGGAGGACGACGAGCCGAAGTACGGCATGGCGGTGACTGGACTGGTCGACCCGGCCCGTCTGGTCTCGACGGTCGGCGCCCGGGATGGCGACCGGCTGCTCCTGACCAAGCCGCTCGGCACGGGAATTCTGGCGACGGCGCTGAAGGGGGAAGTCATCGATGAAGGACAGATGGTCGAGGCGATCCGCGGCATGGAGACCCTGAACCGGGACGCCAGTGCGGCGATGCTTGAAACCGGCGTGCACGCCTGCACCGACATCACCGGTTTCGGCCTGCTCGGCCACGCCCTGGAGATGGCCGAGGCCAGCCGGGTCGGCATCGTCATCGAAGCCGGCGCCCTGCACATCTACCCGCTGGCCCTGGAGATGGCCGCCATCGGCCTGGTGCCGGCCGGCAGCTACCACAACCGCGAGCACTACCTGCCGCGGGTGGTCAACCGTGAAACGCTGCAGCCGGAACTGGTCGACATCCTCGCCGACCCGCAGACCTCCGGGGGACTGCTGATGGCCGTGGCGCCGGATCGCCACGACGCCCTGCACGCGGCACTGCGCGCCCGCGGGGTCACCGCCTGGACCATCGGCCGGGTGACCGGGGAGCATCCGGGATTGCTCAGAGTCGTTTGAGGCGAGAGGAGTGAGGCGTGACGTCTCACAAATCCCCGGTCAGCTCCTGCAGCTTGAACAACTTTGAGTTGAGGGCAGCGACGCAGGCCACGATCTCGCGCAGACCGGCCTCGTCGACCCCGGTCTCCTCGTCGCGCCCCTGGAAGTACGGATACCCCTTCGGCAGCGGCGAATAGGCACCGTCGCGGAGCAGGGCGACATCGACCATCTCGTTGACCCGCCCGCTCGCCTCCCAGGGGTCGCGGTAATCGTACTGGCGGGCCACCACGTGCAGCAGCAGCCCGTTGGCGAAGGCGCCCTTGACCTCGAAGGAGAACTCCCGCGGGGCGCTGTAGTTCTCGGTCCGCCCGCCGCGCGACATGACCCGC
>JBFYXI010000190.1:0-3896 GCA_041310635.1 Desulfuromonadaceae bacterium
GATCCGCAGAGATCCTCCTCCGACATCGCCGCCGTCAGATCGGCGGCCGGGGTTTCCCCGCAATTAAGCTGCGTCTCGCTGCACGGCAAGGGACTGGCCGAGGAGATCGGTCGCTTGCGCAAACGCTACGACGATATCGTCATCGACGTCGGCGGACGCGACACGGCGGCGCTGCGCGCGGCCCTGGTGGTCGCCGGCATCGTACTCATCCCCGTGCTCCCGGCCCAAATCGACGCCTGGACTCTTGAGAGCATGAACGAACTGGTCGGGCAGGCCCGGCTGTTCAATACGGAATTGAACGCCCTGGTCCTGATCAACAAGGCCGACGCCAACCCCGCGATGCGCCTGGCTGACAACGTCGCCGATTTTGCCGCATCACTGGCCAACCTGACCCTGCTCGATTCGCGACTGACCTATCGCGTGGCTCACCGTCGTGCTCTTGCCGAAGGCCGCGCCGTCTTCGAGATGATCAATCCCGATATCAAGGCCGTCGCCGAAATGCAGGCCCTGTTCGAGGAGACGCTGCGCCATGCCTGACGACACCATCAAGCGCCGTCCCCAGCCACAAAACATCGACGAGTTCCTTGGACAGGCACGAGGCGATTTGCCGCCGGCCAAGCCGGCCGGGAAAAAGCTGAAGGCGTTCAATCTGCCCGTACCCCTCATCCGGCAAATCGAAGCCGAGGCGGAGGCCAAGACGGGTGGGAATTCTTCCGCCCTGGCCGCGCGGATCTTCCGGGTCTACTTCGCCAGGCAGGACGATATCGATACCTGTCGATAGTTATTTATATCAAGAGGTGTCGATAACTATCGATAGTTATCGAGAGACAATGGGAAGCAGTGGCGGGGAGATGATGGCGAGAGGATTATTGACAGTAATGCAGCGTGATGGTCGCGCGCTCGTGCCCCAGCTCCCTGGAGACCTGCTGCATGGCCTCCTCGAAGACAAGGCCGTACCGTTGCAGTTCGTTGAGCCGGTTGCGCGCGTAATTCCAGCGCAGCCCATGGCTCCCCTGGTAGTCCTGACCGGTTTCCACAGCCGCCCGCTGCAGGGCACGGCGATAGCGGTCGGCGCAGAGGTGAAACACTCCGTGCGCCCCGATCTCCTGCCACAACGCCTCATAGAGTCTGACGGGGATGCCGACCGTGGTGCGCTTGCCACCCTTGCCCTCGACCTCGAACCAGCCTTTGGCACTGCCCGTCAGCGGGTCCCGGCCGAAACCTCGGCACTGACCCTCCCGCACCAGGCTGACCTCGCGCACACGCGGCCCGCCAAGCAGTTGCAGCCTGGCGGCCAGTTGGAAGGACGGGAGCTCAAGGGCGGCGACCAGCCCCTGGGGATTGTCGTAGGCCCTGCTGTCCTCGAAACGACGCAACTCGGCCCGGGCGATCTCGCGGGTGGCATCAATCTGCTCCCGGAAATCGTAAGGGTTTCTCGCAACAGATCCGCGTTGCTTATTGGCGAACAGGTTGAGCACCGCCTCCAGCTTGCCGCAGGCGGCGGCGTACTGCTTGTAGGTTGCCAGGGCAACTTCCTCTTCGATCTTCCGGCTGAGGAAGCTTCCGATGATTTCGCCGGACAGGCGCTCGATGTCGCGAACGCCGAAATTCGCCCGGGCATGCTTCAGGACCGCAATCCAGACATCCCGGTAGGCATCCGCCGTGCCGTAGCTGTGGACTCCCAACTCGCGACCAAGATCGCCCCAGGTGCGACTCCCCGCCGCCCTGGCCTGTTGCTTGGCCTGATGCTTGGAAGTACCGATCCGGTTGATTCCGGACTGTTCCCACAATGTTTGCACCTGGTAGATCGGAGAACCGCGCATTGGCTTAATGCGTATTGTCAGCCCCGCCGGGCAGTCGTGTTGAATCCACCGCATTTGGGGACGAGGGCCGGTTATGGCCAGCGGATGCGTTACCGCCACGGTTACTGTCCGGCGCCGCCGGAACCAACCATCCCGAAGGACTGCTTCATCTTGGTGAGCAAGACCAGGGGCAGTCGCCCTGCACGATCGCTTTACCACTCGAAGAGGGTCGGGAGGATCATCCCGGAAGCCATTACTTCCCGCGTTCC
The DNA here is from genome assembly GCA_041310635.1 of Desulfuromonadaceae bacterium. Classification (GTDB taxonomy): domain Bacteria; phylum Desulfobacterota; class Desulfuromonadia; order Desulfuromonadales; family BM103; genus VAUL01. The sequence continues at coordinate 2,072 of JBFYXI010000190.1, forward strand.
TGCGCGGCAGGGGAATGGCCTCAAGCCTGATGCCGAGAATAAAGGGTCGGCGCCCTATCAATGGCTCAAGCGTAGCGACGGGCGCCTCCGGGCACAAAGCGTTTCCCCATGCGTCGGCATTTTCTCCCGTTTACCTGAACAGAAATCGCTCTCCGGAAAACAACGGCAACATCCCGTAATCAATACGTATTCGTTATTTGGTGTGCCGATAGGCAGTTGGAAGCAGTTTACGGCGGGAGTTTCCAGCCGAATTTACGGGGAGGAGCCATGATCGACATCTATCTGACGCTGACTGACAGCGAAAGGGGCAGGCTGTTGCGCTGGTACGCCAATCAAAGCGAACCGGCGCAACTGGAGATCCACGCCATCAAGCGCGACCTGTTTCATCGGCTCAGGGAAAGCTTCCTGGGGAAAGGTTTCAGCAAGGACGCCATCGACCAGGCCTGTCTGATCCTGGCGGCGCGGCACTTGAAGAAATCTCTCGATGCACTCGAGCGCAAAGGCGTAGTCGACCAGAAATCCCTCGCCACCATCCGTTCCCTGCGGATCAGGGAGTTGCTGGAGAAGAAGAGGAGCTATCCCCGTCGCAAGGCAAGGCGACTGGACGCCTACCGGGAGGAAATCAAGGCGCTTCGCGGCCAGGGACTCTCCTGGCGCGACGTTGCCCGATATCTGGCCAGGCACCACAAGGTGACGATCAGCCACACCTACCTGCGGGAGCAACACCTGCAGATGATTCGGCACGAAGCCCTGGATCTTGCCGTGGCAACGGAAAGCCAGGCGCCATGAATCGACTGATCAAGACCCGCGACCATCGAATCCAGGTGGCGAGGCGGCTGACCAGGATTTTCAACGAGTGGCAGTTGAGCGATCGGGAACGAATTCGTCTGCTTGGCCTGCGGCGGCAGGGTTTGGCAACCCTGGAGCGCTACAGTCGGGGATGTCCTCTCGCGCAAAAACCCGAGTTGCTCGAGCGGGCGGTCATGCTGCTCGAAATCCATCTGTCCCTGAAGCATTACTGCGGTCCCAATGGTTCCCACCGGGAGTGGCTGTGCGACGAGAGCATCTACTTTGGCTTTGCACCGCCCCTTGCCTGCATGCTCAGGGGGATCGATCATCTGCGCCAGGTCCATGAATTCGTGGTGCCGTCGCTGCTTGGGGAGGAGCGCTTCCGGGTTGCACGGATCGTGTATTTCTCCAGTTTCGGCCTAAATCTGATCAAAGTCGGCAAAAACCCAGCCATGTATCCTGAGGCCACCCACCCGCTTCTTCCCTGTAAAGGAGATATCGCATGAGCTTCATGTACACGCTTCACCATTCGCCCCGAGACCTCGCCGACCTGCTCGGGCTACCTGCGTGCCCGAAACAGCCTCCCTGCTATCACATCGCCCCGGGCCACGAGATCAGCGTCCTGCGCCCGGACGGGCAGGGGGGCCGAGAACTGGTAAGGATGCGCTGGCGGGTCATCACCGCCTGGGATTGGTCGTGGAAGGACTGCTGGATCCTGCGCGCCGGCAAGTTGCACAATAATTTTCTGCTCAAGTCGATCCTCGCCGCGAAGCCGTGCGTCATCCCGGTGAGCGGGTTCTTCGTCCGGCGCTACCACGGGCAGGACTATCACCGCTACTACATCCATCGCAGCGACCAGCGGCCCTTTCTTTTCGCCGGTGTCTGCTGCGAGTGGATGACGCCGCTGGGCGAGCTGACGGAAGGCTGTGCCGTCCTGTCGATCAACGCCGACCCCGTCATCACGCCCACCATCACGCGCATGCCGCTGCTCCTGGCCGAGACGAGGATCGACACTTGGCTGGCCCACGACCTGTTG
>JBFYXI010000191.1:0-10875 GCA_041310635.1 Desulfuromonadaceae bacterium
GCTGCCGGCGATGACAAGGCAGGAACTTCGGTCGGCGAGTTGCCAGCACTCTCCAGGGCCAGGCCGCCGGTGGCCGGGGCGAGACCGCAGGCCAGCAGCATGATGCTGCGCCACGCGGGGAGGCATTTCAGGAAGCGGCGCATGTCAGGGTTTTTCCGTCGACAGGTGTGATGGTCAGCACGGTCATGATAATGAGACGAACAAGTTCGCCGCAGGTTTACCGGCGGCTCTGCCGGCAGAGGCTCAGGCGGACTGTACGCTATCGCGGGTGCTCTCCTTGACTCGATACATCGCCTGGTCGGCCATGCGGATCAGCTCATCCTTGGAACCGGCATCGTCGGGGTAGGCAGCCAGGCCAAAGCTGGCGGTGAGATTGAAGGTGGCCCCATCCTCATCGCGGAACTCGTATTCGCGAAACAGTTCACGCAGCCTGGTGGCCAGGGCCATGGCACCGCTTTTGCCGGTATTGGGGAGAATGATGATGAATTCGTCGCCGCCGTAGCGGGCGGCTTTGCAGACTTTGCGGATGTTGCCGCGAATCAGCTGGCCGATCTCTGCCAGCGTACGGCTGCCGATCAGATGACCACGAGTATCGTTGACCACCTTGAAGAAATCGAGGTCGATGAAGATCAGCGCCAGCCGGCCGCCAAAGCGCTCCACTCGCGCGATTTCTTCATCGAGCAGGGTGTGCAGATACCGGCTGTTGTAGAGTCCGGTGAGGTCATCGGTAATGGCCAGCTCGCTAATCCGCTCGAAATTTCGGGCATTCTCGATGGCGATCGCCGCATAGTCGGCAATGGTCAGAAGGATCTGCAGGTCGGATTTGGCAAAGGGTTTTTTCTGGGGGCCATTGTTGAGTTCGATGACGCCGAGAACCTGAGCCCGGCTCTTCACCGGCACGCAAAGTACCGAACCGGTAGCGTAAGCCGTGCCCCAGCCGTCGATGCCGGCCATGGGCGGCTCATGGCCAAGGTCGGGGATCAGTAGCGGCTGGTCGTGCTCGGCGACCCAGCTGGCGATGCCCTGGCCCTGAACCAAGCGCAGTCCCTTGCGCGACTTACCGCCGGGCGAGACGGCCATCACACAGGTCAGCACGCCGCTCTCCGCATCGCGCAGCAACAGTGACCATGCCTGCGCCTTGAGCAGGCGGTTCAGCTGATCCATGATCAGGTTGAGCACCCCCTCGAGATCGAGGGTCGATGTCAGCGCCTTGCCGATCTCGATGAGAACCTCGAGTTCGCGGTTGCGCCGCTCCAGGGTGCTGAGCAGAAGAGGATCGGTGGTCACGTTCATGCCCTGTAGGAATAGATGAGAAAAAATATCACAAAATAATGCGATGGTCACTAAGCAAACGCAAAATGCCGCTCGCTGAGCGCGAGCGTTGCGTGAAGTGTCAGGGGGAATTCAATTCCGGATGTCCCCCTGTCACGCAAATTTTCAATGCACTATCTTGACAAATGATATCACTATAGTACTATAATTGCATGCCGTCGAAGATTCGCGAATTGCTTGCCGCCCTTCGTCGGGCAGGTTTCGTTGACCGCGGGGGGAGTCACCACAACTTCGTCCATCCGCGCTGTTCCATGCCGGTCACGGTTTCCGGAGCCCTCGGCGACGATGCCAAACCGTACCAGATCAGGCAGGTGCAGGCGGCCATCGAGGAGAGCAGCAAGTGAAGACGATCGACAGATACCTGAAAATTGTCGAGTGGTCGGAAGAGGACGGCTGCTACGTGGGCAGCTGCCCGGGAGTGATCTACGGCGGCGTCCACGGCGCCGACGAGATCAAAGTCTACCGGGAGTTGTGTCAAGTGGTGGCGGAGGCGGTCGCGCTCTACGAGGCTGACGGCAAAGCGCTACCGCCGCCCACGTCCCATCGCGACTATTCCGGGAAGTTTGTGCTGCGGGTGGGAAAGGATCTGCACAAGCAGTTGGCGATCCGGGCGTTAAGGGAGGGGGAGAGTTTGAATAGTTATTGTCTGAAGGTGCTCAGAAACGCAGTCTGATGACGCCTTCGACTCGTCCGAAACCACAATTCCGAGTCTTGCTCGCCGGCACCAGCGTTACCATTCACATCGCGGGGGCATCACCCCCGCATCCCGACCAAAATTTTACTCGCCTAAAATTTTGGATCAATAAGGCGTTTCGCCTGCGCCGGGCAACAATTAACGAGGTAGCCTACGAAAGTGTAATTTTTACAGCCAAGGACTTTTGGTTCTCATTCGTCTCGCCGCAGCCGGATGAAGGCTTGACCGCCAGTTACCAGCGCGTTCCAAATGCTGAATGTTCGGTGTCCGGACCGACGGGTGCTATGGTGGCCTCTCTCACCCGAAACAATCCCCGATCCCTTCCGCATAGCTGACCGGCTGGATGCCGAAGGTCGCGGTCCATGCCGTGGTGTCGCACACGTTGCCCTGCAACAGCATCTCCAGTTGGTCCGAGGTGATCGGGAAATGGGCGGAGTGCTCCATCAGCTTGATCATTGGCTTGACCATGAACAGCGGCTGGTGGGCCTTGGCCACGCGCTCGCGGCCGATGGCCTTGCCGGTCAGGTCGAGGATTTCGTCGTAGCTGTAGCTCGCTCCGCCGCCAAGGTGGTAGGTCTGGCGCACTGCAGCCGGCAGGGTCAGGGCGCGCACGAAGCTCTCCGCGACCTGGGCCACCGCCACCGGCTGCATGCGGTACTGGCCGTCGCCGATCACGGGCACCACCGGCATCTTCCGAATCAGGTCGGCGAGTATGGTGACGAACTCACCCCCCTTGCCGAAGATCAGCGACGGCCGGAAGATTGTCCAGTCGAGGTCTGTTTCCCGCACCGCACTCTCACCCTGCCACTTGGTGCGGTGATAGGCGATTGTGGCGGCGGGTCCGGTACCGTTGGAGCTCATGTGCAGGTAGCGCTTCACTCCTTGAGAACTGGCCGCGGCCAGCAGGTTGCCGGTCGCCTCGACGTGCAGGCGTTCAAAGGTGATGTCTTTGGCCGGGAATTCCCGGATGATGCCAACCAGGTGGATGACCGCGTCACAGCCGGCCAGCGTCCCGGCCAGGGCCGCCGGGTCGGTGGCGTCGCCGTGACAGATCTCGATACCGCCGGGCTCCACCAGCTTGCCTTCCGAGCCGGACCTCACCAGGGCTCGTACTTCGTGCCCCGCCGCCAGGAGTTGACGCAACACTTCCTTCCCCACGAACCCGGTCCCACCGGTGACGAAGACTTTCATGACTTGCTCCCTTATGAACGGTGAATACAGGATGCAGAATACAGGATTAAGGAGAAAACCCGGGCGAGATTCTCACTCCGCCCGAAGGCGCCTTCATTCTGAATCCTGAATCCGCGTTTACCTCAAATGACAGCTCTGTCGATGTGAGCTACCCTTTCACCACCGCCATCGGCTTCAGCCTGGCCACAATTTTGCCGATTCCTGCCTGCTCGACCACTTCGACCACCTCGGCCACGTCCTTGTAGGCTTCGGGAATCTCTTCGGCCACCGTGGCGCGGCCGGCGGCCCGTACCAGGATGCCGCGCCGGGCCAGCTCGCCGATCACATCGTGGCCGCGGGCCGCCTTCATCGCGGCGTGGCGCGACAAAACCCTCCCGGCACCATGACAGGTGGAGCCGAAGGTTTCCCTCATCGCCCCGGCGGTCCCGACCAGGACGTAGGAATAGCGCCCCATGTCGCCGGGGATCAGCACCGGCTGGCCGATCTCCCGGTAGGCCGCCGGTGTCTCGGGATGTCCGGGCGGAAAGGCGCGGGTTGCCCCCTTGCGATGGACGCACAGGCGCCGCATCTGGCCGCCGACTTCATGGGTCTCCCACTTGGCGATGTTATGGCAGACGTCGTAGATCACCCGCAGACCTAGGTCGGCGGGTCCCTTGCCGAGCACCTGCTCGAAACTCTCGCGCACCCAGGCGGTGATCAGCTGGCGATTGGCGAAGGCAAAGTTGGCCGCCCCGGCCATCGCCGCCAGGTAATCGCGGGCCTCGGGAGAGGTCAGCGGCGCGCAGCACAACTGGCGATCGGGCAAGGCAATGCCGTATTTCTGGCTGGCCTTGAGCATGGTCCGCAGGGCGTCGTCGCAGACCTGGTAGCCCAAGCCCCGGCTGCCGGTGTGGATGCTCACCGTCAACTGGCCGGGGAAAAGGCCAAGCGCCTGCGCCGCCGCTGGATCATAGATCTCCTCGACCTGCTGGATCTCGAGAAAGTGATTGCCCGAACCCAAGGTGCCGAGCTGGTCGCGGCCACGCTCCAGGGCGCGCTCGGAGACCGCCTCCGGGTCGGCCCCCGCAATCGTTCCCTGGGCCTCGATATGCTCCAGGTCGGCTGCGTCGCCGAACCCTTGCCTGACCGCCCAGGCAGCTCCGGTTTTGAGGACTTTTTTGGTTTCGGCCACGCTCAGCTTCAGATCGCGGCGGTGCGAGCCGATCCCCGAGGGAACGTTGCGGAACAGGGCGTCGGCCAGGCGATCGAGAAGTGGCCGCACGGAAGCGGCCGGCAGGTCGCTGCGCAGCAGACGCACGCCGCAGTTGATGTCATAGCCAACCCCGCCGGGGGAAACCACGCCCTCGTCGGCGTCGAAGGCAGCGACCCCGCCGATCGGAAAACCGTAACCCCAATGGATGTCGGGCATTGCCATGGATGGGCCGACAATGCCGGGGAGGGTGGCGACGTTACGGACCTGTTCGAGGGCCTGCTCGCGACGCAGCACCTCCATCATCGCGGCGCTGGCGAAGATCAGGCCCTCGGTGCGCATCGCCCCCTCGCGGGGGATCCGCCAGCGCCAGGCATCGATCTGCTGGACTTTAATTGACATCGAAATTCAGGGATTCGACGCAGAGCCGCCGAGCCGCGGAGAAAATCGAGTTTCGGGTCAATGCCAAAGGAAAGATCTCTCCGCGCCTCAGCGCCTCTGCGTCAATAAATTGCCTGTCGCTGAGTGTCTCGATCATAAATCAATGTAGACCCTTGCATACCATCTGCCTGGACGCTCTTCGACCACCAGCCGGTGGTAGGTCACTGCTTTGGCGGTCCGCTCAACAATGTGGCGGGCCGGATCGAACCGTTCGCCGCTGATGATCGCAACCAGTTCCCTGCTGGTCATTGCGACGATCTCGAAGGTCGCGGGAACCAGCCGCTCAGACTCGCAGAGGAAAAGGATCTCGTTCAGCCAGGCCACCAGCAGTTCAGCCAGGTCCCCCGCCTTCAGCCGCACCTCGCGGTGGATCAGGGCGCCGGCACCGGAATCACCGAAGAGCAACACCTTGAGCCCCTCGGCGGTCGCGACGAATAATTCCTTGCAATTCGGGGCGTTGGCCTCGAGCCCGATGTCGGCAGTATGGGCGAGCAGGCGAAACCGCTGGCGGTCGCTCAGCTCCAGCGCTCCCATTGCACTCGGCAGACGACCGGAGCTCCCTGCCAGTCGATCTGCAGTTCACCGCTGTGGGCTTTTTGCAGGGAGCGCCCCAGTTGCTCGGCGAGCTTGTTGTCGGTGGTTTCGATGACCAGGGCGTCGTCGGTCCGCTGCATGCGCATGATGCGCTCCAACGGGTTGCGGGAGGTGAAGCGCTGAGCAGCGTTGACCAGGATGTTGTGGATTTCCTGTTCATGATCCCACAGATATTTGCCGCGCAGGGTGAGGATCCCTTCCGGATAGGACTCGGCAATCTTCTGGCAGGCCGGGCAGGTGACCCAGTGCACCGCCGGGTCGGCGGTCAGCTGTTTGACCATGGTCGGGTCGAGCTGCCAGCGCTTCTGCCGATAAATAGCCTGACACGACTGGCAGACGGCCGGTTCCTTGGTGCCGGCATCGGGAAGATAGGGGTCAACGCTGGTACAGGTCCTGCCGCGCTTGTCGCTGATGCCGAATTTGCCAACGTTCCGTTGCATGAGGCACCTCCTGTCCAGATGCGGGGATCGCATCCTTTTCTATCACTATTATAGCAAGTTCCGGGCAACTTGGTGGGAAGACGGAGAAATGCATGATAAAATTTTCACCCGGGAGCAAATCGTTGAACTCTGGTTTTTGCAAGGCCCAGCCGGTGCCGGGACCTCGAACCTAAGGAGCTGTCGATGGCGATCCTGATTCTCGGGCTGGGCAACACGATCATGACCGATGACGGTTTCGGCGCGAGGGTGGTCGAAGCACTCTCCTGCCGCTGCCGTTTCCCTGAAGAGGTGCGCCTGCTCGACGGCGGCACTCTGGGTCTCGATCTGCTCCCCCGCCTGGAGGGGATCACGCACTTGCTGATTGTCGATGCCCTGGAGATGCAGGCTCCCCCCGGCACGGTCTTCCGCCTGGAAGGGGCGGCGGTGCCGCGCGCCTTTGCCGGGAAACTCTCGGTACACCAGGTGGGCGTTCAGGATCTGCTGGCGGTTGCCCAACTGCAGGGACGTCTGCCGGGGGAACTGGTCGTCTGGGGGGTGCAGCCGGAGTGCCTCGGGGTGGGCACGGAATTGACGCCGGCCGTGGCCGCCGCCCTCGAACCGGTGGTGGCGGGGGTGGTCGGGGAGTTGCGGAGGTGGGGGGTGGTTGGTTAGGCAGAGCCTTTCCCCGCAGAAGTCGGTCCCTCCGGCCGCGCCCCTCTGGATCATTGGTCGGAACATGGCCGGCTGTTCCAACCGGCATCGAACGCGCCAAGGGCCGGATTTCTCCGGCCCTTGGCGTCTTCAACTGGCCCGGTCGGGGCTACTCGTTCCACCCTTCCGGATGCACGTCGCCGATCTGCTCCCAGTGCTCCGGGGAGCGCCACAGGCTGGAGATGATCAGCTCGCGCATGCGCAGCATTTCCTTGGGGAGCTTGTCGAACATCTTGAGGAACAGCTCCTCGTGGGAGAGGACCTCGGCCTGCCAGACGTCGCGGTCGACCGCGGTCATCGACTTGAACTTCTCACGGCTGATCTCGAGGCCGTCCCAGTCCATGTCCTCGTAGCGCGGCATCCACCCCAGCGGGCTCTCGACGGCGCCGGTGCGCCCCTGGATGCGTTCGATGATCCACTTGAGCACGCGCATGTTCTCGCCGTAGCCCGGCCAGGCGAACTTGCCGTTCTCGTCCTTGAGGAACCAGTTGACGCTGAAGATGCGCGGCGGCTTGGCCACTGAGCGGCCGACGTTCAGCCAGTGGCCGAAGTAATCGGCCATGTGGTAGCCGCAGAACGGCAGCATGGCGAAGGGATCGCGGCGCACGTTGCCGGTGGCGCCCACCGCCGCGGCGGTGGTTTCCGAGCCGAGGGTAGCGGCCAAGTAGACGCCGAAGTTCCAGTTGAACGCCTGGTAGACCAGCGGGATGGTGTCCTTGCGCCGGCCGCCGAAGATCATGGCGCTGAGCGGCACCCCTTTCGGGTTCTCCCAGTCCGGGTCGATGGATGGACACTGGCTGGCCGGCGAGGTGAAGCGCGCGTTGGGGTGGGCCGCCGGGCGGCCACATCCGGGAGTCCAGGCATTCCCCTGCCAGTCGGTCAGTCTGGCCGGCGGCTCATTGGTCATTCCCTCCCACCACACGTCACCGTCCTCGGTCAAGGCCACGTTGGTGAAAATGGTGTTGGCGGCACAGGAAGCCATGGCGTTGGGGTTGGTGTCAGCCGAGGTTCCAGGGGCCACGCCGAAGTAGCCGTACTCGGGGTTGATGGCGTAGAGACGGCCGTCGGCGCCGGGCTTGATCCAGGCAATGTCGTCGCCGATGGTCGTGACTTTCCAGCCCTTTTCCGAGAAGGCCTTGGGCGGGATGAGCATGGCGAAATTGGTCTTCCCGCAGGCGCTCGGAAAGGCCGCGCCGACGTAAGACTTCTGGCCATCGGGCGATTCAACGCCGAGGATCAGCATGTGCTCGGCCAGCCACCCCTCGTCGTAGCCGATCCTGGAAGCGATGCGCAGCGCCAGGCACTTTTTGCCGAGCAGGGCGTTGCCGCCGTAGCCCGACCCGAAGGACCAGATCGAACGCTCTTCGGGGAAGTGAACGATGTACTTCTCCTTGTTGCACGGCCAGGGGTCATCCTTCTCTCCGGGCTGCAGCGGCGCGCCGATCGAGTGCAGGCACGGCACGAATTCGCCATTGCCGAGGACATCGAGTACCTCCCTGCCCATACGGGTCATGATGCGCATGTTGACGACCACGTAAGGGGAGTCGGAGATCTCCACGCCGATCTTGGCGATGGGCGAGCCCAGCGGACCCATGCTGAAGGGGATGATGTACATGGTCCGCCCCTTCATGCACCCCTTGAACAGCTTGTTCAGCTTCTCCTTCATCTCCTTCGGCGGCATCCAGTTGTTGGTCGGGCCGGCATCCTGCTTGGAGATGCTGCAGATAAACGTCCGGTCTTCCACCCGGGCCACGTCGATCGGGTCGGACCACGCCAGGTAACTGTTGGGGCGCTTCTGCGGGTTCAGCTTGCGGAAGGTGCCGCTCGCCACCAGCTGCTGGCACAGCTCGTCGTACTCCTCCTGGGAGCCGTCGCACCAGTGGATGCGGGCCGGTTCACACAGTGCCGCGATTTCCTCGACCCATTTGAGCAGCTTTACGTTTTTGGGAACGTCGTAACTCATCTCCGTATTCCTCCCCGTTGAGTGAACTTGGTACGGTCAGACCGGCTTTCCATGGACAGAGATTTTTAATAAATTTCTGGATATTTAAAAATTTTACTTTACATAAAAAGCACTGCCAGTCCAAGGGAAAATGATATCATAGTCTCCCGGAGAGGTCTGATGTGCCTGATCCTTTTTGCTCACCAATGCCGCGCCGATCTGCCGCTGGTGGTCCTGGCCAACCGCGACGAGTTCCTGTACCGGCCCACGGCGGCTGCGGCGCCATGGATCGAGAACCCCGCAGTCATTGGCGGGCGCGACCTGGTGGCCGGGGGGAGCTGGTTCGGCATCGGCCACGACGGGCGGTGGGCGGCCGTGACCAACGTGCGCGAGGGGGAACGCTCCCCTCCCGGTGGGCCGTCGCGCGGCTGGCTGGTCCGCGATTTCCTGCTCGGCGCCTGGTCGCCGGCAGACTTTGCCCGGCAGCTGGCTGACCAGGCGCCGGCTTACGCCGGTTTCAACCTGCTGCTGGGTGACGACCGGGAGCTCTGGTATGTCAGCAACCGGCAGAGCCCGCCGGTGCCGCTCGCGCCTGGTCTCTACGGCCTCAGCAACGGCCGGCTCGACACCCCCTGGCCGAAGGTCGAGGCCGGCAAGGCCGGCCTCGCCGCCCTCCTCGCCAAACCTTTTCCGGCACCCGAGCAGGGCTTCCGGCTGTTGGCCGACCGCGACACCTTTGCCGACCAGGAACTCCCCGTGACCGCTGTCCCGCTGGCCTGGGAAAGGATCCTCTCGGCAACGTTCATCGTTGCCCGGGAGCAGGCCTACGGCACGCGCAGCTCGTCCGTACTGCTGCGCAGTGGCGGGAGGCAGCTGCTGCTGGTCGAGCGCAATTTTTCCGGTCCTTCCTGCTGCTGGAGCCAACGCCGCTACCTGATTGCGGCCGGTCGGCCAGCAGTTTCTTGACATTGCAGAAATAGTGAATGAAAATGAAACGTTACGAAAAACGGTCAAGGTGGTCGCGGGAATGAACCTCAGCGAGCTGGGCGAATTTGGCCTGATCGAAACGATTCGGGCGCGGGTTGCCTCTGCGCCCGGCGTTCATCGTGGGATCGGCGACGATGCCGCCGAGCTTGAGATCCCGGTTGGCCACCGGCTGTTGACATCCACCGATCTGCTCCTTGAAAACATCCATTTCTCCTTTGCCTGGACCTCCGCCGAAGATCTCGGCCACAAGGCCGTGGCGGTCAACCTGAGCGATATTGCCGCCATGGGCGGTACCCCGCGTTTTCTCTATATCGGGCTGGCCTGTCCGGCCGCCACCGAGGTAGGGCAGCTCGATGCCTTCGTGGCCGGGGCGCTGGCCGAAGCCGGAGCACATGGTGTCACCCTGGTCGGCGGCGATACCTGTCGCAGCCCGGGGCCGTGGATCATTTCGATTACGATCGAAGGAACGGCGCCGGCCGGGGTGGCAGTGGGACGCGACGGCGCCCGGCCGGGCGATGCCGTGCTGGTCTCGGGCACGCTCGGCGACAGCGCGCTGGCTCTGTCCCTCTGGCAGCGCGGGGCAACCCCCGAAGCGTTTCTGGTGGCTCGTCATTGCCGGCCGGAGCCGCGGGTCGCCCTCGGCCACGAACTGGCCCAGGCCGGGTTGCCGACCGCAATGATCGACCTCTCCGACGGTCTGGTCGCGGATCTCGGACACATTCTGGAGGCCTCCGGGGTCGGTGCCGAGGTGCAGAGCGCGGCGCTGCCCCTGTCGCCGGAGTTTCGCAGCCACCTCGCGCCGCGTCCGGAACTACTGGATCTGGCTCTGGCCGGCGGCGAGGATTACGAGCTGCTCTGTACCGTGCCGACGGAGCGGGTGGCGGCGGCACAAGCAGTTGCCACTCGGGTCGGCGTGCCGCTGGCGGTCATTGGCGTGGTGACCGGCAGCGCTGCGGGGTTGCGGCTGCGCGCCGGCAACGGCGAGGTACGGCCGCTGCGCCGCAGGGGTTATGAGCATTTCGGCCAGAACACCGGAGGGCCCCCTGTTGACTAGTCCGGAGACGGGCAGGATAGCGGATCTTCCCGGCGAGGAGCTGTCGGATGAGGCCCTCGGTGCAATCACTACCCTGCTGCGGGACAGGCGCCAGCTGGATTTCGCTGCCTACAAGGACCGCTGCGTCCGCCGTCGCATCATCAAGCGGCTGCGCGCCAGCGGCGCGCGCGATATCGACGGCTATCTGGTGCGTCTCGCCGGCGACGAGGCGGAACTGGATGCCCTGCTGGCCACCCTGTCGGTCCATGTCTCGCAATTCTTCCGCAATCCCGATACGTTCAGCGCGCTGGCGGCACAGGTCCTCCCCGACCTGTGCCGGAT
>JBFYXI010000196.1:0-4385 GCA_041310635.1 Desulfuromonadaceae bacterium
GCAACTCCCCGGCTTCTTTCAGCCGTCCGCTCAACTCAAGGTCTTCCCTTGAAGGTGTGGGGTCGCCGGAAGGGTGGTTGTGCAGAAGGGCGGCAACGACCGTCCCAACTATGCTCCCGAGGACATCCGCAAGACCGAGGCGCTGCTGGCCAAAGCCGGACTGTTGCAGTCGATCATGGTCGACTGCAGCCACGCCAACTCGGAAAAGGACCATACCCGCCAGGAGGCGGTGCTGCACAATGTGCTGACGCAGCTGGCGGCCGGCAATCGCACCATCACTTCAGTGATGATTGAAAGCTTCCTCGAAGACGGCAATCAGCCCCTCGCCGATCCGGCGAGCCTGCGCTACGGCGTATCGATTACCGACAAGTGTGTCGGCTGGGAAACCACCGAAAGGATGCTGCGCCAGGCCCATGCTGCCCTCAGGCAGCTGGGCGGGCGGCAACTGACTGACCGTTAACCCATGCACGATTCTGGCACCGACACCTCCGCACCGCCCGAAACGCGCCGCTGCTGACCGCCCAAGGCGCCGCCGGGCGCGGCGCAAGACACTCCGGCAGCGGCTGCGAGCGAAGTCTGCCGCCCTGAAACAGGCGCGGCCGTCACTGTCTATCGCGCTTGGCCCTTCTTGCTCGGCGCGCGGGCGACTCCAGCGGGTAGCGTGCCGCAAATAACCACCTCCCTGACCGCCGCCGACCGCTTCGGTCACTGGCAGATGCGCTGGGGACTGGGGCGGATGTGCTACCGGGTGGCCCCCGGTCTGTACGCCGTGGGCACGCCGCATCCCGACAGCCCGGTTCTGGTGACCGCCAACTACAAACTGACGTTTGACGTATTGCGCCGGGAACTGGACGGGCTGGATGCCTGGCTGCTGGTGCTCGACACCAGGGGGATCAACGTCTGGTGCGCCGCCGGCAAGGGCACCTTCGGCACCGGTGAAATAATCCGCCAGGTCACCGAGAGCGGACTGGGCGAGGTGGTCAGCCACCGGACCCTGGTTCTGCCGCAGCTCGGTGCTCCCGGGGTGGCGGCCCACGAGGTCCGCAAGGGCTGCGGATTCCGGGTGGTCTACGGCCCGGTAAGGGCCGCCGACCTGCCGGCGTTCCTCGCTGCCGGGATGCAGGCAACGGCGGCCATGCGCCGGGTGACCTTCAGCGCGGTTGAACGTCTGGTGCTCACCCCCGTGGAGATCGTCTGCATGATCAAGCCGGTCGCCTGGGGGGCGCTGTTGTTGCTGCTCCTTGGCGGGCTCGGCCCGGGGGTGTTTTCGCCGGACGCGGCGTTGGCCCGAGGCGCCGCCGCCATCGCCGCCGGGCTGGCCGGAGTGCTGGCCGGGACGGTGCTGGTTCCCGTCCTGCTCCCCTGGCTGCCGGGTCGGATGTTCGCCGTTAAGGGGGCATTTATCGGCCTGCTGGTCGCCTTGGCTGGCGTGCTGCTGTTCAACGAGGCTCTCGGCGGGCTCAACTGCGTCGCCCTGGTTCTGGCCCTGCCGGCAGTGGCGGCCTGGAGCGCCATGAACTTCACCGGTTCGACCACTTTCACCTCCCCCTCGGGCGTGGAACGGGAGATGCGCCGCACCATCCCGTTCCAGGCGGCGGCCCTGCTGGCCGGGGGGATCTGCTGGATCGCTGCAGCCTTTACTTGACGCAGAAACGCGGAGGCCAAGCAAAAAGGGCTTTTGCGACATGGCGTGAAAACCGTATACTGGAACCTTGAAACTGGACTTGCGGAGTCTGCTCTGCATCTCCGTGTCTTGAGAAAACACCGAGAACGGGCGCCAGGATGCCCGGGGGGAGAGCATGGCTGGTCTGCGCTACCTGGAAAATGTCGTGACTCTGCAGCTCGACGCGGGGAAATGTATCGGCTGCGGGCTATGCGCCACGGTCTGCCCCCATGCGGTGCTGGTCGTGAACCACCGCAAGGCCCTGATCAGCGACCGTGATGCCTGCATCGAATGCGGGGCCTGTATGCGCAACTGCCCGGCGGAAGCCCTGCTGGTCAAGGCCGGTGTCGGCTGCGCCAGCGCCATTATCCACAGCTGGCTGACCGGCGAGGAACCGAACTGTGACTGCGGAGGGAGCTGCTGAGCTGCGCAACAAAATGACTTTTTAGCACTTGCAAGTGCCGAAAAGGCATCTATAGTTCTTAAGAGGGACAGGGATGGAACCGATGACCATTACCATCAGCTATACGGCATTTCTGCTGACCATCGTTGCCGGTACCGGCGTGGCGGCACTGGTCTATTTCATGGTCGTGCTGGCGAAGCTCAACCGCTCTCTTGGCCGCCTCGACACGTTGATCGATCAGGCTGGCCAGACCCTCGGCGCGGTGAAAATACTGGCCGACGAAGGCGCGGCCACGGTAGTCTCGGCACGCCAGCTGATCGACCAGGGAAGCCATGTGGTGGCCGATTTTTCAGCGGTTAGTGCGAGGATGCGTGATCTGGCCGACAGCGATGCGGGACGGGCCCTGTCATTGATCGAACGCCTGAAATCGTTCGTGGCAATCTTTGCCGGGGTGAAGACCGCCTTTGCCTCGGTCAAACACTTTGTGGAACGCCGCCGGCACCCGGCCGAAGGCTACGAAGACAACTGATCAGCGATAAGGAGGTTTATCATGAATCGTGAAACGAGCAACGTACTGCTGGGTTTTCTGGTTGGCGCCGTGGCTGGAGGGGTGGCGGCCCTGCTGTTCGCCCCCTCGTCAGGGAAAGAGACGCGCCAGAAGATTGTCGACGGGCTGGGACAGACCCGGGAAAAGTTGAACGAGGAGTTGGCGCATGCCAAGGATTACGCAAAAACCCACAAGGAAGCCGTCAAGGAAGGCATTCACGAAGGCGTGGAAGCCTATAAACGGGCGGCCGCCAAGGAAGCCAAAGAAGTCTAATCTGACAAACTCGTAAATCAGCAGAATCGCGGGCTGCCGGCTGAAGCTGGCAGCCCATTGTTCTTTATGCAGAGAAGCACCGTGGCGATCAGGGAAGCACCATTGACAGGGCGTCAGGTTGGCTCGCCACTTTAACCGGCAGAGTTCCCCAGCTGTCTCCGTCCACCTGGACCGCTCCCCCTGGACCGGTGATGTCTACGGCGTCGAGGCTGAAAAATTCGACGGACGGCGGACGCAGCGGCAGGCGCAGGCCGAGGCGCAGCGCATAGCCCAGCATGGCCAGTCGCCCGCCGCGCTTGAACAGGCAGATCTCCAGATGGGGAGATGCGAGCGAAGCCTGCGGGGTCACCACATAACGCCCCCCGTAATAGCGCGCATTGCTGACGACCACGCCAACGCCAGCATGCCGGGAACCATCCGCCAACAGGACTTGCAACGGAGCCGGGGGCTTGCCCAGCAAAGCCTCCATGGCACTCACCCCATAAGCCAGCCGGCCAATGCGGCGCTTGAGGGCGGGGCGCAGCCTGGCCACCGCTTCCGCATCCCATCCGGCGCTGACCATCAGCAGAAAACTCTCACCGTTGATGCGCCCCAGGCTGATGCGGCGGGGCCTGCCTTCCACCGCCAGCCGGCAGGCTTGCTCCAAGTCCAGAGGGATGCCGGTTTCCAGGGCAAAGACATTGACCGTTCCCAAGGGGAGAAAGGCCACCGGCAAATCTGAACCGCACAAGCCGTTGGCCACCTCGTTCAACGTACCGTCGCCGCCCGCCGCCACCACCCGGTCGCACCGGCCAACCGCTTCGGCAGCAAACCGCCGGGCGTCGCCGCGCCCCCCGGTCAGGCGCACCTCGACCTTTACGCCCGGGGCGCGCAGCCAGTCAGACGCCCTGGCGATGCGCGGCCGGGCATCGCCGCCGCTGACCGGATTGGCAATCAGATGGATGTTCATGTGGTCACACTGCGGGCGAAGACCATTGCCCGCCGCCACGCTCGAGGCAACGGGGGGACCGGCCTGCGGATGCGGCGTAATCGGCAGGCCGGATTACGCTCGGGCGAGCAAGCGCATTGCCGTCGTCTGTTAATTTTTAAGGGGGCGGCCAGAAGTTTCTCCCGGCAAGGTATAGTTCCTCTCCCTATAGGCCAGGACCGGCCACAAGGCAAAGGCCAACGCTTCCTGAGCCAGTCCGTGATCTGTCCCGGTGGGCTCTAACTTTTCATTAAGGTAGAGATAATGCTTGGCTACCTTGTGCGGTTCATGAATAACCACGCGATTTCCGACCATGTAGGCATGGTTGACATCGTACTGCATGATTGTCAGGAACTCCATGGTCTTGCAGGGCGGCGAGGATTGGCCCGACCTTCTCCCGATCCCCGCATAAAATCTGACGCTGCAGCATGTTTCCGCCATACACCCCCGCCGTACCCTGAAAACCCCATTGATTCCATTAAATTACAGACTCGGTCAGGATTGGCCGCGGCGCCGCCGGGGGGCTTTGCCG
>JBFYXI010000205.1:0-11066 GCA_041310635.1 Desulfuromonadaceae bacterium
GATCCGATCCGGCAGGGACAGCGCAATGCGCTCCTCCCGCTCGGCCAAGGGCTCGAGAACGCGGCGCAGGGCCTCGACGAAACGCCGGGCGTCGGTCACGTTCGGCCGCTGGCCGGACAGCTCCACCAGACCGAGGACCGGTTCGCGACGCATGCCGGAGAGCCGCACCACGGGGCGGCCGCGCTGCACCGCCACCGCGGTCAGCTGATCGCTGGCGATATCCAGGCCGAGGTAAGTTCGCCGCATCATGGCTGGTTCGAGGGCTCCACGAAAGTCACCCGGTTGATCTCCTCCAGCGTGGTGACGCCGGCCAGCAGCTTGGCCACGGCGGCATCGCGCAGGAACCTGGTACCGGCCGCCCGGGCCGCCTCCTTGAGGCGTGACACCGGGGTCTTGTTGAGGATCATTTCCCGCAGGTCGTCATCCAGGTCGAGCAGCTCCACGATCGCGGTGCGGCCATGATACCCCTGGCCGTTGCATTCCCGGCACCCGGTCCCCTCATAAAACACCTGCTCCCGGTAGCGCTCGCCGTCGAGGCCCGCCGCGTTGAGGGTCTTGACCTCGTAGTGGATCGGGCGCTTGCAGTGTGTGCAGATCTTGCGCACCAGACGCTGGGCGGCCACGCAATTGAGGCACGACACGAAATTGTAGGGATCGATCCCCATGTGCAGGAAGCGGCCGAGCACGTCGAAGACGTTGTTGGCATGCACGGTAGTGAACACCAGATGGCCGGTGAGCGCCGACTGCACGGCAATCTGGGCGGTCTCCGGATCACGGATTTCACCGACCATGATCTTGTCCGGGTCGTGCCTGAGGATCGAGCGCAAGCCGCGGGCAAAGGTCAGCCCCTTCTTTTCGTTGACCGGGATCTGCACCACCCCTTTGAGCTGGTATTCGACCGGGTCCTCGATGGTGACCAGCTTTTCCTGCTCGTTGTAGATTTCGGTCAGCGCCGCGTACAGGGTGGTGGTCTTGCCGCTGCCGGTCGGGCCGGTCACCAGGATCATGCCGTAGGGCTCGCGGATCAGCCGGCGCAAGCGCACCAGTTCCTGATCGTCGATGCCCAGGACGTCGAGAGTCAGACCGTGCAGATCCTTGGCGATGCTCTCCTTGTCGAGAATCCTGATGACGGCGTCCTCGCCGAAGATGCTCGGCATGATCGACACGCGAAAGTCGATCGACTTGCTGCCCAAGCGCACCTTGAACCGGCCGTCCTGGGGGATGCGTCGCTCGGCGATGTCGAGTTCGCTCATGACCTTGATGCGCGAAATGATCGGCCCCTGGAACCTGCTGGCGAGCGGTTCGGTCGCGCGGAACAGCACACCGTCGACCCGGTACTTGATCAGCACCCCCTCCTGGCTGGTCTCGATGTGGATATCGCTGGCCCGTTTGTTGAGCGCGTCGAACAGGGTCGAGTCGATGAGCCGGATGATCGGGCTGCTGTCGTCGGTCAGCTTCTCGAGAGAGAGGACCTCCTCACCCTTGTCGGTCTCCTTGACCAGTTGCAGCTTGAAATCCTCCGAGACCTCCTGGAGCATCTGCTGCGCACCCTGCCCCCGTTCGAGCAGGCGGGCGATCTGGCCGCGGGCGGCGACCACCTGGTCGAGGCGGCAGTCGAGCAGCATCTCCAGATCGTCGAGCCCGCGCAGACGCGTCGGATCGGCGATGGCCACGACATAGCCGCCGGTGGTCCGCCGCACCGGGAGGCATTCGAAACGGGCGAGCAGTTCCGGGGCGATGGCGTCGGCAAGATCATCCGGAGGGGGCGACTGTTCGAGATCGACGTAGTCGAGACCAAACTGGCGGGCCAGCGCCTGGGCGAGCACTGTCTCGCCGATCAGTCCTTCGGCGATCGCCGCGTCGCCGAAACGCTTGTCGATCGAGAGCAGCAGGCGGACCTCGGCCGGGGCCAGGTTGCCCATCTCGATCAGGATTTCACCAAGCTTGCGGCGTTCGAATACCATTCCTCGACCCTATCCGACGGTGATCCGTGAGCCGTGCCCCAGCAGCCAGCCCCTAGCGCACCGTTCCCGCCAACTGGAAGATCGGAATATACATGGCCACGACGATGCCGCCAACCAGCAGCCCCATGACCAGCATCATCACCGGTTCGATCAGGGTGGCCAGGCGCTCCAGGCGCCGCTCGACCTCGCCGTCGTAATGGTCGGCGACGTCGACCAGCATCTCCTTGAGGGAGCCGCTGCTTTCCCCCACGCTGATCATGCGCAGGGCGATGACCGGAAAGGTGCCGATCTGCTCCAGCGCCTCGGCAATCCGCGCGCCCTCCTGGATGCGGCGCACCGCCAGGCCGAGCCGCTCTTCGAGCAGGCGGTTGGCGAGCACCCCGCGCGCCATCTGCAGCGACGTCACCATGGGGATGCCGCTGGCCAGGGTCGTCGCCAGGGTCCGGCAAAAGACCGCCAGGGCATAGTCGCTGGCGAGTGTCCCGAAAAACGGCAGGCGCAGCTTCCAGCGATCGACCAGGTACGCATCGCGCTCGGTTCGTGCCAACCGACGCAGACCGATCAGGCCGACCACCAGCAGCGGCAGCCAGACCGGCAGTGCGGTCACCAGCCCGTTCGACACAGCGATGACCAGCCGGGTCAGCCACGGCAAATCGACGCTGGCATCGGCGTAGACCTGGGTCACGTTGGGGATCACGTAGAGCAGCAGGAACGCCATCACGGCCACCACCGCCACCGCCAGCAGGGCCGGGTAGAAGGTAGCGCTGCGCACTTTCGCCTTCATCGCCTCGACCCGCTTCTGATAAACGATGTAGCGGGCCAGGGTGACGGGCAGATCTCCCGACTGCTCGCCGGCGCGCAATGACGCGACAAAGAGTTGCGGGAACATTCCGGGGAAGCGGCCGAAGGCCTCGGAGAGCGCACCGCCCCCCTTGATGCTGGAGCGGATCTCGCGGAGGGCCTCCAGCAGCCGCCCGGATTCCATGCGCTCGATCAGCGTGTCGAGGACCTGCAGTATCGGCAACCCGGAGCGGATCAGGACCAGCATTTCCTGGTTCAAAATCAGGAAACGGCGGCCGCTCAGCTGCGCCCCTTTCGCCAGACCGAACAGTTCCGGCAGCGCCGCCCGCTGGATGCGAAAAACAGAGAAGCCCTGCTCCTGGAGATTCTCCAGCAGAGCCTGCCGGTGAGTCGCCTCGAACTCCCGTTCCAGCACGCGTCCATCGGACGTGCCGATCATGCAGCGGAAAACTGGCATCCGATTTACATATCACATTTTGGGGAACAATTACAAAGGATAGATGCCACGGCCGGACCACGGTCAAGCACCGTCCGCGGCCCGCTCGCCAAACGACGCCAGGCGGCCCTGAGGACAGGGCCGCCTGGCAATCTGGCGGGGCTGACGGGACTCGAACCCGCGACCTCCGGCGTGACAGGCCGGCGTTGTAACCGTCTCTACTACAGCCCCTGAAGATCATCGTATTTGGTGGGCGAAACAGGGCTCGAACCTGTGACCCTCGGTTTGTAAGACCGATGCTCTCCCAGCTGAGCTATTCGCCCGGGCGGTTGAAGCTGGCGGGGCCGACGGGACTTGAACCCGCGACCTCCGGCGTGACAGGCCGGCGTTGTAACCGACTCTACTACGGCCCCGCATGACACAGAAATAGGAAACGTGCACAAGGCCCGGAGACACCTGGCCCCCTGCTCCGCTTCCTATCCGTTTGCCACCATAATCCGGCCGCCACCCGCAGACGGCGGCCGGATGATCGCGCTACTTCTTGTTGACCGAGTCCTTCAGCGCCTTGCCCGCCTTGAACTTGGGGGTCTTGGCGGCGGGGATCTTGATCTTGGCGCCAGTCTGCGGATTCTTCCCGGTACGCGCGGCGCGCTGTCCCACACTGAAGGTGCCGAAACCGACCAGGGAAACTTTATCCCCGGCCTTGAGGGCCTTGGTCACAGCCCCGGTGAAGGCTTTCAGGGCCTTCTCGGCATCGGCCTTACTCAGTCCCGCCTGCTCAGCAATCGCATTTACCAGATCGGCTTTAGTCACAGCATACCTCCACGCGTAAGAAGAATTGTTTGACAAGGGTGAAACAGGCTCTTTTGTAGCAGAGCGCCGGGAAAACTGTCAAGAGGATATTTTCACGTTTTCAGTGGTGGACGGAGGCTTCCGGACCCGCGGTAAAAGCCGCTTCGCCGCTGCCGGCGAGGCGTTCCAGGGAACCCTGGATCGCTTCTGCCAGCACCTCGTCCATATGGGCGACCGGCACCACGGTCAACACCCGACGCACACTCGCCGGAACTTCTTCGAGATGCTTCTCGTTGTCCTTGGGGATCAGGACCCGGGTGATACCCGCCCGCTTGGCCGCCAGCAGTTTCTCCTTGAGTCCGCCGATGGGGAGAATCCGGCCTCGCAGGGTGATCTCGCCGGTCATCGCCAGATTCTGATCGATGCATCGCCCGGTCAGGGCCGAAACCAGGGCGGTGGCCATGGTGATCCCCGCCGAGGGGCCGTCCTTGGGAATGGCGCCTTCCGGCACATGGATGTGAATATCGATGCGCGCATAAAAATCCTTCTCCAGACCGAGTTCGGCCCAGCGCGAACGTACATAGCTCAGCGCGGCATGGGCCGATTCGCGCATCACCTCGCCGAGTTTGCCGGTGACCGTCAGCTTCCCCTGCCCCGGCATGACCGTCGCTTCGACGGTCAGCAACTCGCCGCCAACCTCGGTCCAGGCCAGGCCGTTGGCCAGGCCGACCCGATGTTCCAACTCCTTCACGCCGAAGCTGTAGCGCGGCACGCCGAGGTATTTCCTGACCTGCTGGGCACCAACCTGGTAGGTGGAGCCAGGGCCGGCCTTGACCACTTCGCGGGCGATCTTGCGGCAGACCGTGGCGATCTCCCGTTCAAGATTGCGCACCCCGGCCTCGCGGGTGTAGCGGCGCACGATTTCCCGCAGGGCCGCCTCGCTGAAACGCACCTGCTCCGCCTTCAGGCCGTGGTTCTCGATCTGCTTCGGCAGCAGGTAGCGTTCGGCGATGCCGAGTTTTTCCTCTTCGGTGTAGCCCTCGATGCGGATCACCTCCATGCGGTCGCGCAAAGGCCCGGGAATCGCATGCAGGTTGTTGGCCGTGGCGATGAACATGACCGAGGACAGGTCGTAGTCGACATCCAGGAAATGATCGCCGAAGGTGTGGTTCTGCTCGGGGTCGAGCACCTCGAGCAGCGCCGAGGAGGGGTCGCCGCGGAAGTCGGTGCTCATCTTGTCGACTTCGTCGAGCAGAAACACCGGGTTGTGCACGCCGATCTTGCGCAGCCCCTGGATGACCTTGCCGGGCATGGCCCCGATATAGGTGCGGCGGTGACCGCGGATCTCGGCCTCGTCGCGCACGCCGCCGAGGGACACGCGCAGGAACTTGCGCCCCATGGCCTGGGCGACCGACCTGCCAAGGGAGGTTTTGCCGACCCCCGGGGGACCGACCAGGCACAGGATCGGCCCCTTGATCTTCTTCATCAGCACCTGCACTGCCAGGTACTCGAGAATCCGCTCCTTGACCTTTTCCAGCCCGAAATGATCGGCATCCAGGATCGCTTCGGCACGCTCCAGGTCGAGGCGGTCGCGGGTGCGCTTGTGCCACGGCAGCGACACCAGCCAGTCGACGTAATTGCGCACCACCGTCGCCTCGGCGGACATGGGCGACATCATCTTCAGCTTGCGCAGTTCGCCCTGGGCCTTTTCGGTGGCCTCCTTCGACATGCGCGCCTTGGTGATGCGCTCCTCGAGCTCACGCAGTTCCTGCTTGAACTCATCCTTCTCGCCGAGCTCCTTCTGGATCGCCCGCATCTGCTCGTTGAGATAGTACTCCTTCTGGCTGCGCTCCATCTGGCTCTTGACGCGGTTGCGGATCTTCTTCTCGATCTGCAGGATTTCGACTTCGCGCTCCAACAGGCCGAGCAGGCACTCGAGGCGGTTCGCCAGGTCGGCTTCCTCGAGCACCTTCTGCTTGTCGGCGATCTGCACGTTCAGGTGAGCCGCCACGGTGTCGGCGAAGCGCCCGGCTTCCTCAATGGCCGCGACGGCCGTCACCATCTCCGCAGGGACCTTCTTGCTCAACCCTGCGTAATTTTCGAAAGCGGTGTTGACGCTGCGGAGCAGTGCGGTCAGCTCGGAGGAAGCCACGTTCCGGTCGAGTTCCCCGTGCAGCGTGGCGAAGATGCAATCGTCGCCATAGTCCAGGGCCAGCGTTCTGGCGCGCAGCTTCCCCTCCACCAGCACCTTGACGGTGCCATCGGGAAGCTTGAGCATCTGGACCACCTGTCCCAGGGTTCCCAGCGGGTAAAGCTCATCCGCCTGGGGGTCATCGGTCTTCGGATCGCGCTGGGTCACCAGGTAGATCTGCCGGTCATGCTCCACCGCCCATTCGAGCGCCTGGATCGAGCGCGGCCGCCCCACGAACAGGGGCGTCACCATGTAGGGGAAGATGACGATGTCCCGCAACGGCAGCACGGGATAGGCAAGCGTCGTGTCGATCGACTGCTCAGGAAGTTCGCTCATGGTCTCCCGCAGAGAGATGGGCCGCTTGCTCGCGGCGGCAGGCAGGCCGGCCGGTCAGGCCGATTCGGCGCATTCGTAGACGACGATGGGTTGGGTCCCCTGGAGGATGACGTCGTCGTTGACCACCACCTCTTTCACCCGGTCCTGCGAGGGGATGTCGTACATCACGTCGAGCATGGCATTTTCCAGGATCGAACGCAGGCCGCGCGCGCCGGTCTTGCGCTTGAGCGCCTCGCGGGCCACGGCCACCAGGGCCCCGTCGGTAAATTTCAGATTGACCCGCTCCATGTCGAACAGCTTCTGGTACTGCTTGACCAGGGCGTTCTTCGGTTCGCACAGAATCCGCACCAGGGCATCCTCGTCGAGTTCGTCGAGGGTCGCCACCACCGGCAGGCGGCCGATGAATTCGGGGATCAGCCCGTAGCGCAGCAGATCGGCCGGGCCAACCTGGGCCAGCAGCTCCCCCACCTTGCGTTCCAGGTCGCTCTTGACCTCGGCACCGAAGCCCATGCTCTTGGCGCCGATCCGCTGATTGACGATCCCGTCCAGGCCGGCGAAGGCGCCGCCGCAGATGAACAGGATGTTGGTGGTGTCGACCTTGAGGAATTCCTGCTGCGGGTGCTTGCGTCCCCCCTTGGGCGGCACGCTGGCCATGGTCCCTTCGATGATCTTGAGCAGCGCCTGCTGCACCCCTTCGCCGGAGACGTCGCGGGTGATCGACGGAGAATCGGACTTGCGCGCGATCTTGTCGACCTCGTCGATGTAGATGATCCCCTTCTGGGCTTTTTCCAGGTCGTAGTCGGCGGCCTGCAGCAGGTTGAGGATGATGTTTTCCACATCCTCGCCGACGTAGCCGGCCTCGGTCAGGCTGGTGGCGTCGGCAATGGCGAAGGGCACGTTGAGCACCCGCGCCAGCGTCTGGGCGAGCAGGGTCTTGCCGCTGCCGGTCGGGCCCAGCAGCAGGATGTTGCTCTTCTGCACCTCGACGTCGCCAGGGCGGCCGACCCCCTCGACGCGCTTGTAATGGTTGTAGACCGCGACCGCCAGGACCTTCTTGGCCCGCTCCTGGCCGATCACGAAATCGTCAAGGACTTCCTTGATCTCCGCCGGCTTCGGCAGCCGGCCGCCGAGACCGGCCGGCTCGTCGAGGTGGATCTCCTCGGCGATGATGTCCTTGCACAGCTCGATGCACTCGTCGCAGATATAGACCGCGGGCCCGGCAATCAGTTTCTTTACCTCCTCCTGGGCCTTGCCGCAGAAGGAGCAGGTCAGCTGGCCACCCTGGCCGTTCTTGTTGGTCACGTCGTCACCTCGTCCGTCAATCAGCTCTTCCTCTTCACCACGTCGTCGATGATACCATACTCTTTGGCGGCGTCGCTACCCATGAAGAAATCGCGCTCGGTGTCGGCGGCGATCTTCTCGAAAACCTGGCCGCTGTGCTTGGCCAGGATGTGATTGAGGTCATCGCGCAGGCGCAGGATTTCCTGGGCATGGATGCTGATGTCGGTGGCCTGTCCCTGGAACCCCCCCAGCGGCTGGTGGATCATGATGCGCGCGTGCGGCAGGGCGAAGCGCTTCCCCTTGCTCCCGGCCGCCAGCAGCACGGCCCCCATGCTCGCCGCCTGGCCGACGCAGATGGTCGACACCGGGGTCTTCAGGTACTGGATGGTGTCATAGATCGCCAGGCCGGCGGTCACCATCCCTCCCGGCGAGTTGATGTAGAGATGGATATCCTTCTCCGGGTCTTCCGATTCGAGGAACAGCAGCTGGGCGATGATCAGATTGGCGAGGTGATCGTCGATCCCGCCGCCGAGAAAGATGATCCGGTCCTTGAGCAGCCGCGAATAGATGTCGTAGGCGCGCTCGCCCCGGCCGGTCTGCTCCACCACCATCGGGATCAGGGTCATGACGTCTCCTTTGCGGCTTCGAGAGCCGCTTTCGGCACCTCGGTGACGCGCGCCCGGTCCAGCAGGAAGCGCACCACCTTCTCCTCGGCGATCTGCGCCATCAGTCCGGCGCGCGCTTCCTCGCCGGCGTAGTATTTCTTGACCGCGTCGAGGGGGGCGTTGGCCATCCTGGCGATCTCCTCCAGGCGTGCGTCGACTTCGGCATCGTCGGCGACGATCCCTTCCTGGCGGCCGATCGCTTCCAGCAGCAGGGTGCCCTGCACCTGGCCGACCGCCGCCTCGCGGTAGCGTTCGGCGAAACTTTCCGGGGTCAGGCCGAGCATCTCCGGGGTCAACCCCTGGGAGCGCATGCGGCTGGTGATGTTGGCGTACATGTATTCGAGCTGCTTGGCAATCATGGCGGCCGGCACCTCGAAGGGGTTGCGCCCGATCAGGGCGCGGACCAGCCGCTCGCGCAGGTCACCGTCGATCCGGCTGGTCTCCTGGGTGCGGTAGGACGTCTCCAGTTCAGCGCGCAGGGCGGCCAGCGTGTCGACGCCGAAACCTTTGGCAAATTCGTCGTCAAGGGCGGGAACCACCTTCTCCTTGATCTCCTTGAGGGCAACGCGGAAGGTCGCCGGCTTGCCGGCCAGGGTCGGCTGACCGTAGTCCGCCGGGAAACTCACGGCGATCTCCCGCTGCGTGCCGCGCTCCATGCCGGCGACCTGCTCCTCGAAGCCGGGGATCAGCGAGCCCGACCCGAGTTCGAGCACGAAGTCCTCGGCCTGCCCCCCGTCGAAGGGCTGGCCGTCGACGAAACCCTCGAAGTCGATGACCACCGAGTCGCCGGTCCGGGCCTGGCTGCGGGCGCTCACTTCGAGCTGCGCGCGCGAGGCCCGCAACTCCTCGAGCCGCCCATCGACCACGCCGGTCTCGACCGTGAACTCCTC
This sequence comes from Desulfuromonadaceae bacterium, assembly GCA_041310635.1. GTDB lineage: Bacteria > Desulfobacterota > Desulfuromonadia > Desulfuromonadales > BM103 > VAUL01. Next base: position 9,357 of record JBFYXI010000205.1, read on the forward strand.
TTTCTGCAGGGCAATGCCGGCGTAATCCCTGGCCGTGACCTCGGGCTTGATCTCGATCTCGGCCTGGTAGGTGAAGGCCTGGCCGCGGCTGACGCCGCTGCTGTCGACGATGCGCGGCTCCCCCACGGCCGGGATGGCATGGTCGTCCAGGGCGCGGAAGTAGGTGTCGTTGATCAGCCGGCCGAGAACTTCCCGCTCCATCTCCCCGCCATAGTACTTCTCGAGCACCGCCAGCGGCACCTTGCCCGGGCGGAACCCCTTGATCTTGGCGGACTTGCCGATCTTGCGGAAGGCCCGTTCGATCTCCTGGTCGACCTTTTCCGCGGCGACCTCGATGTGCAGTTTTTTGGCGATGCTGCTGACCTCTTCGATCCGTACGTTCATTCGGGGCAACCTCGGTTTTAGGTTTTTAATTTCCGGTTTTAAGTTTCAGGTTTTAAGTTTTAGGCTCAACTGATTCAGGTTTACATTTGCGGCCGAGTAGGTTGAGGATCTGTGTCGATTTCAAAACCATCCTTGCAACTCCGACAGGCAAGAAGCAAGACTCCTCACTCCTCACGAATATAGTCTGAACTGGTGCGAGAGAGGGGAGTCGAACCCTTATAGGGTAAAAAATCCGCTCCAGCCACCTACTTACATTATCTATTAATCACCCTCACTCGCCTTGTCCCTCTTTCCTGTAAAAAGCACTAAATTCGCCCATAATGTGGGCAAATGACTATTGCAACATCCGAATATGGACACCGACAGTTGAGATGCAGCAACAGAAATTCAATATGCATTTGAATGCACATTGGTGCGGACGGGGAGACTCGAACTCCCACGGGGGTAACCCGCTGGTGCCTAAAACCAGTGCGTCTACCAGTTCCGCCACGTCCGCATTTTTGTAACGTGCCCACCCCTTGTTAAAGCCGCTTTATGACCTCTGAAAGCTCGACGATATCGAGGCGTTCGGGGCAGTCTTTCCAATTGTGAATCCAGCAGACAATTACATCACAATTGTTTGGATCATGATTGTGGTCTGCAAAGTTCCTGCTCGCATATTCAAACTCTACGCTCACCGGCTGCCACTGACCTTGAGATACCTTGCGCTTGGCCTCGCAGTCGGGAAAACTGGCCTGTACCGCTTCGACCAGATAGCCAAGCTCTCTGGCGACCATGCCGAACAGAAACACCACGCCGAGTTCATTGACAGGTTCGTGCCTCAACCCACGGAAATCGATGGGGTCGCCATAGGTCGGACGTCTCTCGCGTTTTGCATGAAATCGAGGAGCGATGACTCTTTGTTTTGTCGTTGGATCGATGCTCGTCTTTGTCCACTTAGACCTGTTAGAATCTTCTTGTATAATAGCGCAGACATCGCTCCAATCTTCTGACCCTTCGAAGTGACTACAAAATTTAAACGCCACATCACCCCAGAATCCAAAACGGTTGAAAGCGTTGCTCCCATGTTTTCCAACCAACAAATATTCAGTCATTGCTGGAACATGACCGATCTCTCGCACGACTCGACCGAAATCAGTTAAGAGTTCTTCGTCCCCTTTAGGATCTCTTGAACTGTCATGACTTATACCTGCTGCTTTACATGCATCACTCCAGTTTGGAAAATACTTCAATATGTTGGATATTGTTATCTTTGAGTTTTTGTGGAACTGCGACTTGCTCAACACATCTGTTCCTAGCAGCTTCGCTACATTCCTGATCTCATCA
>JBFYXI010000214.1:0-3478 GCA_041310635.1 Desulfuromonadaceae bacterium
GCTAAAGTCGCGGGCGCCGGCGAGGTGTCCGTCTGGGGCACCGGCAACCCTCGGCGCGAGTTCCTCCACGTCGACGACATGGCCGACGGCTGCGTGTTTATCATGGAGCTCGACGAGGGCTGCCTGGTCCGCGAGTTGTGCAGCTACCCGCGGCCGAATTTCGTCAACCTCGGCACCGGTGAAGACGTCACCGTACGGGAATTGGCGGAGCTTATCCAGGGCGTGGTCGGTTTCGGTGGCGCGTTGCGGTTTGACCCGGGCAGACCCGACGGAACGCCGCGCAAGTTGCTCGATGTCTCCCGCATGACGGCTCTGGGCTGGCGGGCCAGGGTCAGCCTGACCGACGGCATCGCGCAGACCTATGTGTGGTTCCTGGAGCAGCAGGGCAAGGTTCGCCTGTGAAAGGGTCTTCCATGATTGTTCCGGTCATTTTGAGCGGCGGAGCCGGTACCCGGCTGTGGCCGCTCTCCCGCGAGCTTTATCCGAAGCAGCTGCTGCCGCTGCTCGGTGAAAGAACCATGCTCCAGGAGACGCTGCTGCGTCTTGACGGGCTGGCCGGGGTGGCGCCGCCGCTGGTGGTGTGCAACGAGGCCCATCGCTTCATGGTCGCCGAGCAGCTGCGCCTGATCGGCCAGGCCGGCGCCGCCATCATGCTCGAGCCGGTGGGGCGCAACACCGCCCCGGCGGTGGCGCTGGCGGCGCTGCAGGCCACGGCCGGCGGCGACGATCCACTGCTGCTGGTGCTTCCCGCCGACCACGCCATCCGCGATGCCGCCACCCTGCGCGCGGCCATCGGTTGCGGAGCGCCCCATGCCCGCAGCGGCGTCCTGCTGACCTTTGGCATCGTGCCGACCGCCGCCGAGACCGGCTATGGATACATCAAGGCAGGAGCCAGTCTTGCTCCCGAGGTGTTCGAGGTCGATGCTTTTGTCGAAAAACCCGACCGGGAGACGGCGGAGCGGTACCTGGCGTCCGGGCAGTATTACTGGAACAGCGGCATGTTCCTGTTTCGGGCCTCTAACTTCCTTGCCGAGCTCGAACAGCAGGCGCCATTGATCCTGGCTGCCTGCCGGAGGGCCTTCGCCGGTCGGTGCGCCGATCTCGACTTCATCCGCCTCGATCATGACGCCTTTGCCGGCTGCCCCGCGGATTCCATCGATTACGCCGTGATGGAAAAGACCCGCCGGGCGGCCATGGTGCCGTTGGCGGCGGGGTGGAGCGATGTCGGCTCGTTTTCGGCGCTGTGGGCGGCCGGACGTGCCGACAGCCAGGGCAACGTGACCTTTGGCGACACCGTCTGCATCGATGCGCGCGACTCCTATCTGCATGCCGGTTCGCGGCTGCTGGCGGCCATCGGGGTGACCGACCTGGTGGTGGTGGAAACCGCCGATGCCGTGCTGGTCGCCAGCAAGGACCGGGTCCAGGATGTCAAAAAGGTTGTCGACCACCTCAAGGCGGCGGGACGCGAGGAGCACCTGCTGCACCGCCGGGTCAGCCGCCCCTGGGGCGCCTACGAGGGGATCGACGCCGGTGACGGCTTCCAGGTCAAGCGGATCACCGTCAACCCCGGAGCCTCCCTCTCCCTGCAGCGTCACCGCCGGCGCGCCGAGCACTGGGTGGTGGTGCGCGGCAGGGCGCGGATTGTCTGCGGTGACGATATTCTCGTGCGCACCGCCAACCAGTCGGTCTACATCCCCATCGGTGCCGTCCATCGCCTGGAAAATCCCGGCGAAGAGCTGCTCGAGATCATCGAAGTGCAGACCGGAAGCTACCTTGGCGAAGATGACATCGAGCGCCTGGATGATCGTTACGGGAGATGACCATGGAGCTGACCTGCTTCAAGGCCTATGACATTCGCGGGCGGGTGCCGGAAGAGCTGGACGAGGCCGCGGCCTACCGCATCGGTCGGGCGTTTTCTCAAATGCTCCGGCCGGCGTCGGTGGTGGTCGGTCAGGATGTGCGGCCGACCAGCCCGGCGCTGGCGCGGGCCCTGATGCGCGGGTTGAGCGAGGGCGGGGCGGATGTTCTCGACATCGGCCTGTGCGGCACCGAGGAGGTCTACTTCGCCACGGCCTTTGCCAGGGCCGGCGGCGGGATCATGGTCACCGCCAGCCACAACCCGGCCGGCTGGAACGGCATGAAGCTGGTGCGCGAAGGCGCCCGGCCGATCAGCGGCGACTCGGGGCTTGGCGAGATCCGCGCCCTGGCGGAGCGCGGCGATTTCGCCCCGCCCGCCCGGACCGGCACGCTGACTCCCTACGCCCATCGGCCCGCCTACCTCAGGCATCTGCTGAACTACATCGACCACGATGTGCTGCGCCCTCTGAAGGTCGTGGTCAATGCCGGCAACGGCTGCGCCGGGCCGGTCATCGACCTGCTCGAGCAACAGCTGCCTTTCGCCATCACCAAGATCCACAACGAGCCGGATGGCACTTTCCCGAACGGCATCCCCAATCCGCTTCTCCCTGAAAATCGCCAAGCTACCCGCGATGCGGTGCTGGCTCACGGGGCCGGGCTGGGGATCGCCTGGGACGGCGATTTCGACCGCTGCTTCCTGTTCGACGAACGCGGCGAGTTCATCGAGGGGTATTACATCGTCGGCCTCCTCGCCGAGGCTTTCCTGGCCAGACATCCCGGGGCGAAAATCATTCACGACCCGCGGCTGACCTGGAACACCATCGACATCGTCCGTGGCAATGGCGGCACGCCGGTCCTGTGCAAGACCGGCCATGCCTTCATCAAGGAGCGGATGCGCGCCGAGGATGCGGTCTACGGCGGCGAAATGAGCGCCCATCACTACTTCCGGGAGTTTGCCTATTGCGACAGCGGCATGATCCCCTGGCTGCTGGTGGCCGAGCTGATGTGCCGTCAGCGCCGGCTCCTCTCCGAGCTGGTCGGTGAACGGATGCGGCTTTTCCCGGCGAGCGGCGAAATCAACCGGACCCTCGCCGACCCGGCAGCGGCTTTGTCCGCCGTCGAGGCCCGCTATGCTCCGGGCGCAGTGCAGATCGACCGCACCGATGGTTTGTCGCTGGAGTACCCCGACTGGCGCTTCAACCTGCGCTTGTCGAATACCGAGCCGGTGGTGCGACTCAATGTCGAAAGTCGCGGCAACGAGCCCCTGATGCGGGCAAAAACCGAAGAACTGCTGCTTCTGCTGGATTCTCTTTGATGCGCCGCAACCTGATCGGCTTGGCGTTATCCTTGACCAACGAACGGCCAATGCAATGACCCGACAGCACGACCCTCAGTGCTCCCGATCACCCCGGAAAATCCTGGTGACCGGGGCCGCGGGCTTCATCGGCTTCCATCTCTGCAAACGCCTGCTGGCTCGCGGTGATGCGCTGGTCGGCCTAGACAATCTCAGCGACTACTATGATGTAACGCTTAAAGAGGCGAGACTCAACCAGATGTTGAAAAAGGAGAATATCACCTTCGTCAAGATATATCTTGCCGACCGTCAGGTGCTGTACGAGCT